>NZ_CAJXIP010000016.1 GCF_913054395.1 uncultured Roseovarius sp. | reverse complement strand
TATGGCACGACACGCAATAACGTGGCGCGAATCGAGGGGCTTTTGGCCGATGGCACGGCGTTTGATTTCGGTCCCGGCTCGGGCAATCGCGTGCCCGAACCTCTGTTGCGTCAGATGCTTGATCTTGGCCTGCGCGAAGCGGATGAAATTGCCGCGCGTTTTCCCAAAGTTCAGCGCCGCGTCGGCGGCTATAACATCGACGCGCTTGTACCCGGCGACACGCCAGTCAACCTTGCCCACCTTCTGATCGGCTCCGAAGGCACTCTGGCCATTTCAACCGCGATCGAGATCAGGCTTTCGCCCCTGCCCTCAAAAACCCGCGTGATGGGTGTATGTCATTTCCCCACCTTCCGGGCTGCAATGGAGGCTGCAAAGCCGCTTGTGGCGCTCGGGCCCACCTCGGTCGAGCTGGTCGATTCCACGATGATCGACCTCGCCCGATCCATCCCGATGTATGCCAAGACGTTAGAGTCCTTCGTGCGCGGGACCCCCGCCGCAATGCTGTTCGTGGAATTCGCCGATAGCCCCGATGAGAATCAGGAGAACATGCGGCGCCTTGCCGATACCATGTCCGATCTCGGGTTCGGGTTTGGCAAGGGCGGCGATCAGGAAGGCGGCGTTGTCGAGGTCTGGGACATGACCCTTGCCGCCGAGATAGGCGAGCTGCGCAAGGCCGGTCTCAATATCATGATGTCGATGAAAGAGGCGGGAAAACCTGTGTCCTTTGTCGAGGATTGCGCCGTGCCGCTTGATCATCTGGCCGATTACACCGACCGCCTGACCGAGGTGTTTCATCGCCATGACACCACCGGCACATGGTATGCGCATGCCTCTGAGGGGTGCCTTCATGTGCGTCCGATCCTCAATCTCAAGCTTGAAAAGGACGTGCGCGCCATGCGTGAGATCGCCGAGGCCGCGTTCGAAATGGTGCGCGACTACAAGGGGTCGCACTCTGGCGAACATGGCGATGGTATCGTGCGCTCTGAATTTCACGGGTTCATGTTCGGGCAACGTATCCTGAGCGCCTTTGAAGAGGTCAAGGCGGCGTTCGATCCCGCGGCCCGGCTTAACCCCGGCAAGATCGTGCATGCACCGAAAATGGATGACCGCAGCCTGATGCGCTATCCGCCGGGCTATGATTTCGCTGATCTGAAAACCGGGCATGACTGGTCGGCGTGGACCGGCAAGGGCGGCGGATTTCAGGGCGCGGTCGAGATGTGCAACAACAACGGCGCCTGTCGCAAACTGGCCGGGGGCGCCATGTGCCCAAGCTATCGCGTCACCCGCGACGAGCGTGACGTGACCCGTGGCCGGGCCAATACATTGCGCCTTGCACTGTCAGGACGTCTGGGCAAGGACGCCCTGTTTTCCGATGAGATGGCCGAAACGATGAAGCTTTGCGTCGGCTGCAAGGCCTGCAAGCGCGAATGCCCCACCGGGGTGGATATGGCCAAAATGAAAACCGAGGTTCTTTATCAGCGCGGTCAGAAACTTGGCTATGGGCTGCGCGAACGACTGATCGCGGAAATGCCGCGTTATGCGCGCCTAGCCGTGGTCCTGCGCGGCCTGATTGCCCTGCGCAACCGGGTGCCAGTCCTTGCCGCCTTGGGGGAAAAGCTGTTCGGGTTGGCTGCGGCGCGAAGCCTGCCGCTGTTTCGTGGCGATTTCTTTCGCGACAGCGAGGTGCGACAGACCCCGGCAAATGGCAAGGCGGGCAAGGTGATCCTGTTCACCGATACCTTCAACCGCTGGATGGAGCCCGAAATCCCGCGCGCCGCGCTGCGGGTTCTGACCCGCGCGGGATATGAGGTGATCACCGCATCGGCCCCCGGTCGTCCGCTGTGCTGTGGGCGGACATATCTGGCGGCCGGCATGATGGACCGTGCCCGCGCCGAGGCGCAGCGCACGCTTGATGCCCTGATGCCGCATGTGCGGGCCGGCACGCCGATCGTGGGTCTGGAACCCTCCTGCCTTTTGACGCTGCGGGATGAATTCCTGACCCTACTGCCTGGTGAAGACGCCCGCGCGCTGTCGCAAAACGCGTTTTTGTTCGAGGAATTCGTAACGCGCGAGGCCAGGGCCGGGCGCTTTGACCTGCCGATGACCGACACCGGCCAAGGCGCGCATGTGCATGGTCATTGCCACCAGAAATCCGCCGGTGTGATGGACGATATGGGGGCCGCACTTGACCTTGTGCCGGGGCTTGCGGCGCAGAATATCGAAAGCAGTTGCTGCGGCATGGCCGGCGCCTTTGGCTATGGTGCGGAAACCCATGAAGTGTCGGTTCGCATGGGCGAACTCTCGCTTTTGCCAGCCGTGCGGGCGGCCGCGACGGATGACCTTGTGATCGCCAACGGCACCTCCTGTCGCCATCAGATTGCCGACGGAACCGGACGCCGGGCCTTGCATATCGCGGAAGTTTTCGACAGAGCCTCGCAAAATGAAGTAGGAAAGGGCCAGTAGAATGTACAACGACCGCCAAGAGGCCCCCTCTATGTCCGAACTGAAACCAGACCCGATCGGGCGCACTGCCCTGGCCGTCGAGATCACCAACCGCCTGCGTCAGATGATCCTTGAAGGACAGCTGGAGGCCGGTGAAAAGATCAATGAAAAGCTTCTGACCGAACAGTTCGGCGTGTCGCGCACCCCGTTGCGCGAGGCCCTCAAGGTGCTGGCGGCGGAAGGGCTGCTTGACCTGATCCCTCATCGCGGCGCGGTCATCACCCGGCAAAGCGAAGACGAGTTGGCCGAGGTGTTCCATGTGCTTGCCGCGCTTGAGGGGCTGGCCGGCGAATTGGCAACACTTGCCGCAAGCGATGCCGATCTCAACGAGATCGAAGCCATGACGCAAAAGCTTCGCCGCTCGTATGAGGAAACCGACCGGCCCACCTATTTCCGTATCAATCAGGCCATTCACAAGGCTATCCTGCGGGCAACAGGGAACGAAACCCTGCAACGCTCGCACGAGCTTTTGGCCTATCGCGTTCAGCGGGCGCGCTATCAGGCGAACCTGACGCCGGAACGCTGGCGCGCGGCGGTCGAGGAACACGAGGCGATTGCAAAGGCGCTTTGCGCGCGCGACGCGGCAACCACGGCGCAGCGGATGAAAGAGCACCTTTTGAAAAAGCTCGCCTCGATCTCAGGCAAAGGTTAGGCCGACATCACGTCGCAAACCGCTCTGGTGACAGCGCCGCGATCACCTCTGGTGCAAGCTCAGGGCTTTGCCCAAGCACAAGCGCCGCTGTCAGCCGCGACAGCGCGGGCGCGGTCTGAACCCCGTACCCCCCCTGCCCCGCCAGCCAGAAAAAACCCGGCTTTCCGGGCGCAAACCCCGTCACCGGTGTGCGATCCGCAACAAAGCTGCGCAAACCGGCCCAGCTGTGTTCTACCCGCGTGACCGGCACCGTGACCGCCTGTTCAAACCGGTGGAGCCCCTCGGCCAGAACCATGTCATCGGCCCAGGCATCATGTGGATCGACCGGGTCTTCATCGGCGGGTGACACCATCAGTTTGCCTGCCTCCGGCTTGGCATACCATGTCTCGGCGATAGACCCGAAAATCGGCCAGGTCTCGCACTCATACCCCTCGGGCGCGGGGATGATCGCCGCCGAGCGGCGCATCGGTTGCAGGCCCACCTGTGCCGTGCCCGCGCGCTTTGCCACCTCATCGGCCCAAGCCCCGGCGGCGTTCACAATGATCGGCGCGGCAAATGTGCCCTGCGGGGTTTCAACCTGCCAGAGTGTCCCGTCATGGCGGATATCGCCGACCTGAGCGCGGGTGACAATCTGGCCCGAATGTGCGCGCAAAAGCCGGGCATAGCCCTGAAGCATCAGGTCCACATCAATGCCCTGTGCGCCGTGTTCGATCATGGCCCCGGCGATCCGGTCGGCACGCAGGATCGGCACTATCTCTGCCGCCTCTGCCCCGGTCAGGCGCTCGATCCCGTTAGAGCCGTCAAGATAGGCCTCAAGCACCGGCAATTCTTCCTCGCTGGCGATCAACAACTCGCCACGCGGGCTAAGCAGCGGACCCTCGCAAATATCGCCGGGATTTTCAAAGACCGGCTCGGCGGCGGCATTCAGCGCACGCAGGGTGGCATTGCCATAGTTGCGGATGAATATCGCCGCCGACCGCCCGGTCGAGTGATAGCCAAGCTGCGCCTCGCCCTCCAGCAAGGTCACCCGCGCCCCGCCGCGTGCAAGCTCTGCTGCGGCACTGACCCCGGCGATTCCGCCGCCGATCACGATGATGTCAGGCCGGGTCATGCCCCTTCAAACCCGGTCAAGGTGCTGGTCAGGTTCTCGCCCAATTCGGCACAGAGATAGCCGCCCTCCTGCACGAAAAGCGTCGGCAGGCCGAGACCCGCAATCGCCGCGCCGATACGGCCGAACCCCGGCGTCGTGATCGCCAGCCCCTTGAACGGGTCGCCCTCGTATGCATCAAGCCCAAGTGCGACCACAACCACATCGGCCCCAAAGGCGGCCACCCTCTCAAGCGCAGTATCGAGCACCTTGAGATAGGCATCATCGCCGGTGCCCCGCGCCAGCGGCAGGTTGAGATTATAGCCAATGCCCCGCCCCGCCCCGCGTTCCGTGGCATGCCCCCAGAAGAACGGATAGAACCGCGCGGGATCGGCATGGATCGACACGGTCAGTACATCGTCGCGGTCATAGAAAATACCCTGTGTGCCGTTGCCGTGATGTACATCAACATCGAGAATGGCGGCCCGCAACCCCTTGGCGCGAAGCCGCTCGGCCGCAATCCCGGCGTTGTTGAGAAAACAAAATCCCCCCGCCAGATCGCCGTAAGCGTGATGCCCCGGCGGGCGGCAAAGCGCATAGCCCGCCCGCGCCCCATCCGCCAAAAGATCGGCGCCGGTCACCGCCGATTGCGCCGACCAATAAGCGGCCTCCCATGTGCCTTGGCCAATCGGACAGGCCGTGTCGGCCTGATGATAGCCCGCCTGCCCGACGGCGGATTTCGGGTAATTATCGGATCGGTTGGCGGGGTGGATGTTCGGGATCACCTCTTCGCCCGCGCCCTCGATCCGCTGCCAGCGGGTATAGATATTCTGAAGAAAGCTCACGTATTCCGGAGAATGCAGCGCCGCAATCGGGCCAAGCCCGGCATCTTTGGGCGCGATGAATTCGCACCCTGCCGCCTCGGCGCCATGATGCAGGCGGGTGATCCGCTCGGGCTGTTCCGGGCTGGGCAGGACCTTGCCGTTGGCCATGAAATGTTTCGGATCATGGTGCCATTGGCGGTCGTCGAAAATGGCCTTCATTGCACATTCCTCATCAGTCGTTGCATCGCGTCCCGTGACAGGCGCATGGTCGTGGCATTTTTTTGTGCCTCGAAACCGAGGCGCGTGTAGAACCGGCGCGAGGCGGTGCTATGGGCATAAACGGCAAGGGTCATCCACTTCGCCCCCCAGAGCAGGCCCGTGCGTTTGGCGACCTCGGCCAGTACGCCCGCGCCAAGTTTGCGTCCGCGCGCCGCCTCGGCGATCCAGAGGTCAGAGACATAAACCCCCGCCGCGCCGCGTGCGGTGGAAAACACCGGGCTGAACAGGGCGGCGCCCATCAACTTGCCGCCGCTTAGGGCCAAGAGGCCATAGGCCGAGGGCACCGGCCCGAATATTCCCCCGCGCAACGCACCTTTGTCGGCAAGATGCTCGTCGCCCAGCTCGACGCTGAGCGCGCGCAAGGCCTCGTCCAACAGGTCCAGGTCATCGGCACTTTCGACCGGGCGAAACTCGATTTTTCCCATCCTTCAGATCGCCGTCTTGTCCGCGCCCTTGAGGCCCAGAATTGCGCGTGCCTGATCGGGTGTGGCAACGGTACGCCCCAGGGCCTCGACGATGTCGCGGATCTTGGAAACCTGTTCGGCGTTGCTCTGCGCCAGAGTGCCACGCGCGATGGTCAGGCTGTCTTCAAGGCCGACGCGCACATGCCCGCCCATGGCTGCCGACATGGTGATTAGCGGCATCTGATGACGTCCCGCCGCAAGAACCGAAAACATGTACTCTTCGCCAAAAAGTTTGTCCGCGATGCGCACCATATGGGTCAGGTTCTCGGGGTCCGGCCCCATGCCGCCCAAGACGCCGAACACGAACTGAACGAAGAACGGGGCCTTGATCAGCCCGCGATCGGCAAAATGGCGCAACATGTAAAGGTGGCTGAGGTCATAGCATTCGAATTCAAAGCGCGCGCCGCGCTCTTGGCCAAGCTCGGTCAGGATACGGGCGATATCGCGCGGGGTGTTCTTGAAGACAAGGTCGTCTGACCCCTCTAGGAACGGCTTTTCCCAATCGTATTTCCAGTCCGAAATCCGCTCGGCCATCGGGTAGAGCGCGAAATTCATCGTGCCCATGTTGAGCGAGGCCATTTCCGGCTCGGCCTGTTTCGGCGCGGCCAGCCGTTGATCAAGCGTCATCACCGCGCTGCCGCCGGTCGAGAGGTTGAGCACTGCATCGCTCGCCTGTTTCAGACGGGGCAGGAACCCCCTGAAATGATCGGGTTCGGCCGAGGGTTTGCCGGTCTCGGGATCACGCGCATGCAGGTGCAGGATCGCCGCCCCCGCCTCAGCTGCGCCAAGACCCGCCGCCGTGATCTCATCCGCCGTGACCGGCAAATGTGGCGACATGCTCGGCGTGTGGATAGAGCCGGTCAGGGCACAGGTGATGATGATCTCGCGCATGCCCGCCCCTTACGCGATCTTGTCGAGGCTGGGGCGAATTTCGGCGGTGAATTGCACAAGCGCGGCATCCAGCATTTCGGTGATCTCGTCCAGGTGGGTTTCATTCACGATCATCGGCGGGCAGACAAGGATGTGATCCCCTTCGACGCCATCGCGCGTGCGGCGCGAATAGACAATCAGGCCCTTGTCATAGGCGATCTGCACAAAGCGGTCAAAGGCGCGCAATTCTTTCGGCAGGGGGGCCTTGGTGGCACGGTCCGACATGAATTCGAAGGCCGTCAAAAGGCCCATGCCGCGCACATCGCCAATGATCGCATGGCGATCCATCAGCCCGCGCAGCCGGTCCAGCAACCTCTCTCCCATCGCGGCCGCGTTCTGTACCAGTCCCAAGCGCTCGATCTCGTCGATCACGGCAAGACCGGCGGCGCAGGCCAATGGATTGCCGGCATAGGTGAACCCGTGCAAAAAGCCGCCCGCGTCAAGCACCGGCTCGACCAGCCGCTCATGTGCGACCATCCCGCCAAGCGGCATGTAACCGGCGGCAAAGCCTTTCGACATGACCATGATATCGGGTGCAAGATCCCAATGTTCCGAGGCCAGGAATTTACCCGTGCGCCCGGCGCCGGTCATGACCTCGTCAAGGATCAGCAACACGCCGTACTGACGGCAAATCTCTTGCACCCGCTCCATATATCCGCGCGGCGGCACAAGCGCACCGGTCGAGGCGCCGCCGACCGGCTCGACGATAAAGGCAAGCACCGAGTCCGGCCCCTCGGTCAGAATCTGCGCCTCAAGCATATTGGCATAGTGATGCCCGGTGGCGATGTCGTCAGGGTCGAGCCCGTCAAGATAAGCGCGCGGCGCGGGCACTTTCGGCATCATCTGCATCATTGGCTCGAACGGGCGGGTAAGCGGCGCATAGCCGGTGATCGAAAGTGCCCCGAGGGTGCAGCCATGATAGCTTGGACTGCGCGAAATCACCTTCCAGCGGCTGCCCTCGCCAACGGCCAACGCATACTGCCGGGCCAGCTTGATCGCGCTTTCCACCGCTTCGGAGCCGCCGGAAACAAAAAACACCTTATTGAGACCCTCGGGCGTCAGCGCCGCAGTTTTCGACGCCAGCTTTTCCGAGGCCTCGGTTTCAAAATGAAGCCGATAGCCAAAGGTCGATTTCTCCATCTGGCGGCGCATTGCCTCCAGCACGTTCTCGTTGGAATGGCCGATGTTGCAAACCATCGCGCCGGACGACCCGTCAAGATAGCGCTTGCCATCGACGTCCCACATGTAAACGCCGCGCGCCTGATCCAGCACCGGTTTACGCTCTCTGCCCTGATAAAAAAGATGGCTCGGTTTAGCACTCATGGTCTTATCCCGGAAGCGCCGCGCAATCTTGCGGGCGAAGGTGGAGATGAACATCGTCGCCGACGGCAAAGGGGTGGTCGTCGATCATGTTGATGGCCTGTAACTGGGTCTCGCCCGCGCGCACGAAATAGCGCACGGCCTGGCCCTGATAATCGACGGTTTCGACCTTGGCAGGGACCGAAATGACCCCCTTGGGCGCCGCCGATTTCGACAGCAAGAGCTTTTCGGCGCGCACCACAAGCTTGGCCGCGCCCTTGGATTTGAGATTGGGCGCCTTTTCGGCCGGAATATCCATGCCCCCGAAAACGGGGGCCTCGATCCCCACCGCCGACCCGCCGAGCGTGGTACAGGTGGCCCCGAAAATATTCGACGCGCCAAGGAAATTTGCCACGAATTCAGAGGCAGGCGTGTTGTAAACCTCTTCCGGCTTGCCAACCTGTTCAACGCGCCCCTCGGACATTACGACAATAAAGTCGGACATGGCGAGCGCCTCGGACTGGTCATGGGTCACAAAGACAGTCGTCACGCCGATGCGTTCCTGAATGCGCTTGAGTTCCACGCGCATATCCTCGCGCAGGTTGGCATCAAGCGCCGACAGCGGCTCGTCAAGCAAAAGAACATCCGGCTCGATCACGATGGCACGGGCAAGCGCGATGCGCTGTTGCTGGCCGCCTGACAATTCCTTGGGATAGCGGTGGCCAACATCCGGCAACTGTACCAGTTCCAGCGCGGCCTTGACCTTGGCCGTAATATCGGCGCCCGGCACATCGCGGTACCTGAGGCCAAAGGCTACATTCTCGGCCACGGTCTTATGCGGGAACAGGGCATAGTTCTGAAACACCAGCCCAAGATTACGCTTATGGATCGGCACGTCGTTGACCCGCTTGTCACCGATCAGGATTTCGCCTTCGGTCGGGTCAAGAAGCCCCGCGATCATCCGCAGATTGGTGGTCTTGCCACAGCCCGACGGCCCCAGAAGCGTCACGAACGCCCCTTCGGGTATCTCAAGCGAGGTCTCGTGAACGGCGGTAAAGCCGCCAAACCGTTTGACGATGTTTTTCAGGGTGACGGCGCTCATTGGCGGCCTCCTTGGGCGGGCGGAAAAATGGTGGTCCGCCCCGGTACTACCGGGGCAGACAAGGACAGGCCGGGCTTAATAGCCCTTCTGGACGCGGCCAAAGGTCTTGGTCCATTCCTGTTCATGCTCGTTCCAATAGGCCGGATCGGCAAAGGTCAGGTTCTCAAGCGTGCCGGTCGGATCAAAGGCCGGCAGCGTCGGGATCTTGGCGCCGAGATCGACCTTGGTCGGGTCAAGCGCGGGTGGATAGTTCTGACCTTCCGCCACCGCAATCGAAGTCGCCGGATCAAGCATGAAGTTCAACAGTTCTTCACAGGCCTCCATCGGGCTTCCCTTGATCACGAACAGGCATTCCTGCCAGCCATAGCCGTTGGGCGGATCCATATAGCCGATGTCATGGCCTTGCTCCTGAAGTGCAAAGATCCGGCCGGACCAGGCTTCGGTCACATGGATTTCCTCTTCGGCAAGCAGGCTCATCAATTCGGCGCCCGAGCCCCAGTATTTCAGCGAAAGATCACGATGCGTGCGGACCGCATCCCATACCGCATCCATATCGGTGGCGCCGTTCGGATCCTGCCCGGTTTGCAGCGAACCAAACCAGATCCGCGTGCGCCAATCGCCCCAGCCGGCAATCTTGCCTTTGTGGGTCTCGTCGATCAGGATCTTGGCGCCTTTTTCCTTCATCTCGTCATCCGAGATATACTTGCGGTTATAGGCCAGGCCCGTGGTGCCATAGTCATAAGGCACGCAGGACAGCTTGCCATCCGTCACCTTGCGGAACACATCGACCAGCTTGGGGATGACGAATTTCAGGTTCGGGATATTGTCCTCGTTCAGCACACTGGAAAAGCCGAGGTTGTGATAGCGCGCATAATCGAACACGCCCGACAGGTGGGCGATGTTGTATTCGCCTTCCTGGCTTGCCTTGATGCGGCTGATATATTCATCGGGGCCACCAAAGGTGCCATCGACCACGTTGATGCCGGTCGCGGCGGTATAGGGGTCAAAGGCGTGCTTGCGGAAGGCCTCGGACACGACACCGCCCCAACCGTCAAAGCGCACCTGCGATACGGTCTGGGCACTGGCATATTTGGCAAAGGGCGTTTGCACACCATAAGCAAGGCCCGCCGCCCCGATCAGCCCGAGAAAGCTGCGCCGGTCCAGATCGCCGTTCATGTACCGCTCGCGCATGCGCTCGTAGCGGGTCGTGTTGTCCATTTTCTTGGTCATTTTCATCTCCTTGTTGACTGGGGTCTTCATCTGTTCGGGCGGTTCTCAGGTGCCGCCCTTGCTTGCCACCCTGCGCGCAATCGCCAGCCCAAGCAGGGGCAGGCCCACGGTCATGAAGATCATGACCGTACCCAAAGCGTTGATTTCGGGGCTGATGGAATTGCGCAGCATGGCGAAAATCTGTGTCGGCACGGTTTCCACCCCGCCGGGTTTCCAGAACAGCGTGCCGGTGATGTCGTCAAAACTTATCGTGAAGGCAAACAGCCCCCCGGCCAGCACCGCAGGCATCATCAACGGCAGGGTGATTTCAAAAAACGTCTGGCGCGGGCTGGCGCCAAGGCTAAGCGCGGCCTCTTCGATATCGCGCTTGATGCTGACGAGGCGGGCCTGCACCACCAAAATCACGAAAGGAAGCGTAAAGATCACATGCCCGGCCAGCAAAAGCGGGAAACTCTTGGGCAGGCCGAGAAAGTTGAGAAACAACAAGAGCGCCACCGCAAGCACCACTTCCGGCACGAGGATCGGTGCGATCAGCATGGTGGTGATCATGTTGCGGCCCGGCACATTGTAACGCACCAGCGCGAGGCTGGCCAAAACCCCAAGCGTGGTCGAAAACAGCGCCGTCAGCGCGCCAAGGATCATCGAGGTGCGAAAGGCGCGCAGGATCGCCTCGTTCTGCGCCAGTTCGGCAAACCAGCGAAACGAAAACCCGGTCATCGGAAAGCTGCCGAACTGGCTTGCGTTGAAGCTTAGCAAGACCACGACCGCCACCGGCAGGAACATGAAAACGTAAACCGCAATCGCCCAAATCCGGATCAGGTGCCAGCCCGTGTTGGTTTTAGCCGCCATCAGCCAAGCCCCTTCATAAGCTGTGCCATGCCAAGATAGCGATTGTAGATAAGAACCAGCGCACCAAGTACCGCCAGAAGCATCAGGCTAAGCGCGCTGCCAAGCGGCCAGTTGAGCTGGGTGATGATCGCCTCGAACACGAGGTTTGCAAACATCGCATCCCTAGGCCCGCCAAGCACGAGCGGCGTGATATAGGTGCCCGCCCCAAGAACGAAACACAGCAACCCGCCCGCCGCCAGACCCGGAAGCGACAGCGGCAGGGTGACCTGCACGAACGCCTGCCAGCGGGTGGCCCCAAGCGAATTCGCGGCATCCTCAAGATTGGTGTCGATGCCATCGAGACTTACAAAGACGTTCAGCACCATGAAGGGCAGAAGAAAATGCACCAGTCCGAGGATCACCGTCGTCTGGTTGTAAAGCATCTGGAGCGGCTCATCTATGATCCCGATCCAGAGCATGAAGGTGTTGAACGCCCCCGACACGCCAAGGATGTTGATCCAGCTCATCGTGCGGATGATATAGCTGATCCAGAACGGCAGCATCAAAAGCAAAAGCAAGATCGCCTTGTTGCCGCTTGAACGGGCAATGAAATAAGCCGCCGGATAACCCATCAAGGCACAGACCACCGTGGTGATCGAGGCGATCTTCAGCGTGTTCAGCAGGATGTCGCGGTAAAATGCATCGCTCAGAACCTCTTGCCAGTTCTCAAGGTAGAACCCGACCTGATCCGCCCCTGTCGAGGTCCGGAGCCAGAACGAATAGACCACGATGAACACTAGCGGCACGAACAACAAAAGCGCCACCGCGCCAAGCGCCGGTGACAGCAAAATCCAAGGTTGCCTTGCCTCTCGGGCTTCGACTGACATGCGGTTTCCTAGCTGTATCAATTCGCCTTTGAAGGCTTGCGATCAGGATGCAAACCGGGCAATCATTAATCAAATAGATAATGAGAATTGTGACAATAGATGAAATCTATGATAGAGCGCGAAAGCCCCGAACGCATCATGCGCGAAATGGATTGGAACCTCTTGCGCACCTTCGTCGTGCTGGCACAGTCGCGCTCTGTGACCGATGCCGCCACCCGGCTTCGCCTGACCCAGCCGTCGGTGTCTACGGCATTGAAAAGGCTTGAAAACAAGGTTGGGAAGAAGCTTATTGATCGAAGTCCGGGGCGCTTTGAGCTGACCGACGCGGGGCAGGTTCTCTATCGCGAAGCGGTCGATATCCAGGGCTCTATCCTGCGCCTCTCTACCCTGATGCGCGACATGACCGACGAGGTCACGGGCCATGTGCGCCTGTCACTGGCCAGCCATGTCATCTGCCCGCTTTTTAATCAGGTGCTGGCGGAATTCCACGCCGAGAACCCGCGCGCCACCCTGACGATCGATGTTTTCACCTCGGCTCTGGCAATTGAATCGGTCACGACGCGCTCGGCTTCGTTTGCGATCTGCCTTGTGCATTCGCGCAATTCCAAGCTTGAATACAAGCGCCTGTTCCGGGAATACTTTGGCCTGTTTTGCGGCCCGCCACACCCGTTGTTCGGGCGCAAGAACCTGACCCGTGCCGATCTGGCGGGGCATTCGGCGGTCAGCTTTGGCACTGACCGGCTTCAGGATGCCCTCAAGCCGGTGACCCTGATGCGCGCCCAGGCCGAGCTCGGCGATCAGATAATTGCCACCTCGAGCCACCTTGAAGAGGTCCGCCGCATGATCATCGCCGGGCTTGGCGTCGGACCGCTGCCGCTTCATGTGGCGGCACGTGATGTGCGTGATGGGCAGCTCTGGCAATTGCCGCCCTATGATCAGACCGCACCGATAGACGTGCACGTGGTATGGAACCCGCGCGCGGTGCTGAACCGGGCCGAAAAATGGTTGTTGGATCGCCTGTTGCAGCGCATCGACGAAACCCCGATGGATCAGCGCACCTATCGCTAGATGCGCGCGACCTGCCAGTCGGGAAAGAGGTTGCTTTGCGCCATGAACGGGGCCACGTCATGCCCGGCGAAAAGCCCGTCCTGCGTGACCAGAACCGTCCGCCAGCCCGCTGCGGCCCCGCCAAGGATATCGGTGTGAAGCGTGTCCCCCACCATCGCGATCCGGCGCGGATCGACCCCGCCAAGACTTCGCCCCGCCATGGCATGGACCGCGGCAAAGGGCTTGCCGAAAAAGACCACCTCTGCCACCGTGAGGTCGGCAATCCGGTGGCCGTAAAACCCCGGCTCTGTCGAAAACCCGTGATCGCGCGGGGCGACCAAATCGGCGTTGGCGATGATCACGCGGCGCGGATGGTCCAACAATGACCTCTCAAGCAAACCCTGGCGCGCATCGCTCCAATCGGCACTGGAGAGAAACAGAAATCCCTCGGCTCGGTCATAATCGACGCGATCATCGCCAAGTCGGATCACCGGCATGTCGAAATCACCCAACGTATCTTCGGGTGCGGCAATGACACCCCAATGGCGGGCATCAACCGCACCAAGGGCGGCGTCGCGGCTGGTGATGATCTCAGCAGGCTCAAGCACGATTCCAAGCTTTTCGAACTTGGCAACCGCCCCCGCGCGATCATAGCTTGCGGCATTGGTCAGCACCCGGATCTGGCAGCCGCGCGCACGAAGATCGGCCACCCGGCTGGCCGCGCCGGGGATCGGCGTTTCACCGACGTTGAGCACGCCAAAGGCATCGAACACAAAGGCATCGACCTGATCGGCGATTTCGCCAAGATTAGCGATGCTTTGGGGGCGCGGTTGAACAGGGGCAACCGGCAAGCGGGTTCGGATCGCCTCGTATCGGTCAAAAATGCCGCGCAGGCCATTCATGCGTGATCCTCCCCCAGACGGCCGACACCTGATTCGACCGGGGCAAGCCTATCCGGGCGCGCAGGCGCTAAAAAGCGCGAATGATCAAAATAAACCGCCTGACGTCAGAATAAATTTCCGCAAATCGCGGCATTTTTCCCGAAAGCATTCAAATAACTGTCACAAAATCCGCGTATCAGCGCCGCAAGTCAAATCTGCGGCGTGTCTTAGAAAAATGTTGCTTTAATGATCGTTTCGCTCATTCTGTGATCAGAAATGGAGATATGCCCAAAATGTCATCCAAAAAACGAAAACGCAGGGACGCGATACTGGACCTCATGCAGACGCAAAAAAGCGTTTCGGTCGATGAGCTTGTCACCACCTTTGGCGTCTCGGCACAGACCGTGCGCCGCGATATCAACCACCTGTGTCACGAAAACCTGTTGCGGCGGCGCCATGGCGGGGCGGACCTTTTCGAAAAGCAACTCAACCTGCCCTACCAACAGCGCAAGACCACCAATTCGGAGGCGAAAGAGGCGATTGCCCATGCCGCCGCCGCCCTTATTCCGGATGATGCGACGGTGTTCTTTTCCATCGGCACGACGCCCGCTTTTGTCGCCGAAGCACTGCGCGCGCGCAAACGCCTGACGGTGGTGACCAACAACCTCAACGTGGTCATGGCGCTGTCAAATGAGCTAACCAACCGGATCATCGTGCCAGGAGGCGAGGTGCGTCTGCCGGACCTTGATATTCTGGGCGACGAGGTGACCCGCTTTTTTGAAGGTTACCGCGCCGAGTTTGGCATTTGCGGTGTCGCCGGTGTCGCCGAGGATGGCGCGCTGTTGGATTTTCACGCCTCGGAAGTGCGCGTGCGCGAACAGATCCGCACCGCCTGTGAAACCTCGATCCTTGTGCTTGACCATACCAAGTTCGGCCGCGTTGCCCCGGTCGTGGGCGGCAACCTTGGCGATGCTGACCGCATCATCATGGACCGCGCCCCCGATGCCCGCTTTGCCCCGGTACTTGAGCGGGTGGCGGATCGGCTGATACTTGTCGAAGGGGGGACGCCATGATCCCGCAACCCTTTGTATCGCTCGATGGCATTGCCAAAAGCTGGAACGGTAAAATTGGCGTCGAGGATGTCAGCCTTGATATCCCCGAAGGCGCCTTTGTTGCGCTGCTTGGGCCGTCGGGCTGTGGCAAGTCGACCACGCTGCGGCTTTTGGCGGGGCTTGAAATCCCGGACGAAGGCAGGATCGTCATCGACGGGCGCGATGTCACGAACAGCGCCGCCTCGGATCGCAACCTGTCGATGGTGTTTCAATCCTACGCGCTTTTCCCGCATCTCTCGGTCGCTGAAAATGTGATTTTCGGCCTCAAGGTGCGCCGGGTGCCGCGTGCCGAGCGGCTTGAGAAACTCAGGCGTGCCCTTGAGATCACCGGTCTCACCGGGCTTGAGGATCGCAAACCCGGCGAACTGTCCGGCGGTCAGCGTCAGCGCGTCGCCCTCGCCCGCGCTATCGTCGCCGGTCAGCGCCTGTGCCTGATGGATGAACCGCTCTCGAACCTCGATGCAAAGCTGCGACATGCCGTGCGCAAGGACATCAAGAAGCTGCAACAGGATCTTGGCATCACCGTGGTTTACGTGACCCACGATCAGACCGAAGCGATGAGCATGGCCGATATCGTGGTGCTGATGAAAGACGGGCACATTCAACAGATAGGCACGCCGCAAGAGCTTTATAATGCGCCGGTCAACACCTTCGTGGCCGAGTTTGTCGGCGCTCCACCGATGGCGTTGATCAAGGGGCATGCTCTGGCCGGGTTTGACAATGCGGCAACCATCGGATTGCGCGCCGAGAACATCCGCCTTGAAGAGACCGGCAAGGGGCGGCTTACCTGCACGGTCACCGAATGCGAATTCCTTGGCGCCGAAACCTTTATCGGCCTCGCCCACGAGCACGCCACCGGCCTGACGCTCAAGGCGCCGGGCATGGCGCTTCATCCAAGCGGGCACACCGTCGAGATCGGCTTTGCCGACGATGACCTGCATATTTTCGATTCCGGGGGCAAACGGGTGGCCCGCACCTCGCTGACCCCAACCGCCAAACGCCACGACCAAGCATAACAAGTGGCGCATCAACCAAGACCGCACAAACCCATTCCTTAGGAGGATACAATGTATTTCACCAAGCATCTCGGGCTCGCGCTTTCCGGCGCCATGGCCCTTTCGCTGGCGTCCCAGGCGCAGGCCGAAACCGAACTGACCATGTACTATCCGATTGCCGTGGGCGGCGCCCTGACCGAGGTGGTCGATCGCATCGTCGCCGATTTTCAGGCCGAGAACCCCGACATCAAGGTCAATGCGATCTATTCGGGCAACTATGATGACACCCGTGTGCGCGCGCTTTCGGCGCTCAACTCCGGCGAGCCGGCGCAACTGGCGGTGATGTTCTCGATCGACGCCTATGACCTGATCGAACAGGATCTTATCCTGCCGTTCGAGGATGTGGCCAAAAGCGATGCCGATCGCGCCTGGCTTGACGGGTTTTATCCGGCGCTGATGGCCAATGGCCGGATTGAGGGCAAGACATGGGGCGTGCCGTTCCAACGCGCGACCATCGTGGCCTATTACAACAAGGACATGTTCCGCGCCGCCGGGCTTGACCCCGAAAAGGCCCCCACCACCTGGGACGAGATGGTCAGCATGGGCAAGGCCCTGACCAAGGATGACACCTATGGCGTGATGATCCCCTCGACAGGTTATCCCTATTGGATGTTCCAGGCGCTCGCGATCCAGAACGGCAAGGAACTGATGGCCAGTGACGGGCTGACCACCTATTTCGACGACCCGGAGGTTGTCGAGACACTCGAATTCTGGAAATCGCTCTCGGCAGAACACGGCATCATGCCCACCGGCACCGTCGAATGGGGCACCCTGCGCCAGGCGTTCCTTGAGGGGCAGACCGCGATGATGTGGCATTCCACCGGCAACCTGACCGCGGTCAAGAATGCCGCCCAGTTTGACTTTGGCGTCGCGATGCTGCCGGGGAACAAACGGCTTGGGTCCCCCACCGGCGGCGGCAACTTCTATCTCTTCAAGGATACCACCGACGAAGAGCGCGAAGCGGCCATGAAGCTCATCCAGTTCATGACTTCACCCGAACAGGCCGCCGCCTGGTCGATCGCCACCGGTTATATGGGCGTGTCGCCCGCCGCCTATGAAACCGAGGCGTTGCAATCCTATACCGCCGAGTTTCCGCCGGCCCTTGTGGCCCGCAACCAGCTTGAACATGCGGTCGCCGAATTCTCGACGTTTGAAACGGCGCGCGTGCGCGACGGGCTTAACAATGCGATCCAGTCGGCGCTGACCGGGGCCAAGACCCCGGCCGAAGCCCTTGCCGAAGCACAGGCAGGCGCCAAGCGTCTTCTGGCCGGATACCAGTAACCGGACCATCGACACCGGCCCCCGAACCGTGGGGCCGGTGTTTTCCGCTTTGAAAAGGCAGGTCGATGTCAAACCCACATGCCAATCTGGAACGGCGCAGACAGGCGATTTACGGCTGGCTCCTGCTTAGCCCGGCGGCATTGCTGTTGTCGGTCTTTGCCTTTTACCCGTCCCTGGCGACACTCTGGTCAAGCACGTTTTCGCGCGGCAACCGGCGCAATCCGTCGGAATATATCGGGCTTGAAAACTATGCCGACCTGTTTGCCGATCCGACCTTCTGGCTGGTGGTGCGCAACAACCTGTTTTACGCCGGCATCACCATTCCGGTGTCGATTTTCATCGCCCTCTCGATGGCGCTTTGGGCCAATTCCAAAATTCCTGCGCGCGGTTTTGTGCGCACTGCCTATTTCACGCCGACGGTCCTGCCGATGATCGCCGCCGCCAATCTCTGGCTGTTCTTCTATACGCCCGGCCTTGGTGTGCTTGATCAGATCGGCGCGCTGTTTGGCCTGCCATCGGTCAACTGGCTTGGTCAGCCGGAAACCGCGCTTTGGGCAATCATCATCGTAACGATCTGGAAAGAGGCCGGGTTTTTCATGATCTTCTATCTCGCCGCGCTTCAGACCATCCCCGAGGACCTGAAAGAGGCCGCCGATATAGAGGGCGCCAGCCGCTGGACCTATACCCGGCGGATCGTCTTGCCGTTGCTTATGCCGACCACGCTTTTCATCATGGTCAATGCGATGATCAACTCGGTCAAATTGATTGACCACCTGTTCATCCTGACCAAGGGCGGCCCCTCGGACGCCTCCAAACTCATCCTTTACTACGTCTGGGAAATGGCCTTTGCCTTCTTTGACGCGCCCCATGCCGCCGCGATGACGATGCTGGTGCTTCTGGTTCTCGGGATCGTTGCCGCGATCCAGTTCTTCCTGATCGACCGCAGGACACATTACCAATGAAGCGCCTCATGCCCTCTCTCGACGCAGCCGGGGCCATCCTGCTGGCAGTAATCTGGATTTCGCCGCTGCTGTTTGCCTTTTGGGCGGCGTTTCATTCAACCTCGGATGCTGTGAACTTCAACGTTGCGGCGCCCTGGACGCTTGAGAACTTCCGTACCGCCTGGGATGGCGCGCCATGGATGCGCTATTTCCTCAACACTTTCTTGCTGGTTACCGTCGTCCTGACCGGACAGTTCATCCTGACCACACTGGCCGGTTTTGCCTTTGCGCAGGTACAGTTCCCCGGCAAGGATTTCGTGTTCATCCTTGTATTGTTACAGCTGTTCATCCTGCCCGAGGTTCTGATCGTGGAAAACTATGCCATGATTTCGCGGCTTGGGCTTTTCGATACGATCCTTGGGATCGGCCTGCCCTATATGGCAAGCGCCTTTGGCATATTCCTGATGCGCCAGGCCTTCAAATCGGTGCCGATCGAATTGCACGAAGCGGCGCGTATCGAGGGGTGCAGCTGGTTCGGCATCCTGATCCGGGTCTATGTGCCGCTCGCCAAGCCGACCTATCTTGCCTATGCGCTCGTGTCGGTTTCGACCCATTGGAACAACTTCCTGTGGCCGCTTATCGTCACCAACTCGCCCGACACGCGGCCCCTGACGGTGGGCCTGTCGATCTTTGGGGCGCCGGAAAACGGCGTTGATATTTCGGTCATCTCGGCCGCCACGCTGATGTCGATCGCCCCGCTGCTGATCGCCTTCCTGGTGTTCCAGCGTCAATTCGTTCAGGCTTTCTTGCGCGCAGGTATCAAATGACCCGTATCCTTCAGCTGACCGATACCCATGTTACCGTGCCGCCGCACCGCGTCTCGGGCGAGCTTGATACCTTTACCCTGCTGGGCGCTGCCGTGACCCGGATTGTCACCGACCTGGATCGATTGGGGCCGATTGATGCGGTGGTGGTCACTGGCGATCTCACCGATCATGGCGATGCCGAAAGTTATCGCCTTTTGCGTCGCCAGGTCGAGCGGCTTGGCCTGCCGTGGTTTGCCATTCCCGGCAATCACGACCTGCGCGCGCCGATGCGCGCGGCGCTTGGCGACCTTGACTATCTGCCTGCCGAGGGGCGGCTGAACTGGACCCGTGATTTTGCCGACCTGCGGCTGATCGGGCTTGATACGCTGATTGAGGGGCAGGGCGGCGGTACGCTTGACCGCGAGACGCTGGCCTTTCTCGAGGATGCCTTGCAGGCGCGCCCCGACGTGCCGACGCTTGTGGCGCTGCATCATCCACCCTTTGCCTGCGGCATTCATTTCATGGACAGGATCGGGCTCGACGCGACTGCCCCGCTGGCCGATATCCTTGGCCGAGCCCGATCCGAAGTGCGCCTGATCGCGGGCCATGTGCATAACACCTTTATCGGTCAGGTCGGCCCTTGCATCGCCCTTACCAGTGCGGCAATCTCAAGCAGCTTTCCCGTCGACTTTCGCGCGGACGCCCCGGTTGGTTTTACAACTGCACCGGGCGGCTATATGTTACACGACTGGCGCGACGGATTTCAAAGCACCTGCGTGTCGCTGGCCTCTGGCACCGGGCCGCATCCTTTTTAAAGACTTGGACACCTGCCTTGGAAACACCCAATCTGACCCTGTTTTTCCTGCATATCGCAGGCGCCGCCGCCCTTTTGATCTGGGCAGTGCGCCTGGTGCGCACCGGGGTCGAACGCGCCTTTTCCACCCAGTTGCGGCTCTGGCTGCGGCGCTCTGGCAAAAGCCGGATCTGGGCGGCGCTGACCGGCACCGCCTCTGCGATGGCGCTGCAAAGCTCGACCGCCGTTGCGATCCTCGCGGCGAATTTCGTGGCTGCTGGCGGCATTGCCGTGGCGGCCGGGCTTGCGATCCTGATCGGGGCCGATCTTGGCTCTGCCCTTGTGGCCAAGCTATTGCTGGTGCGCCAGACATGGCTTGTGCCGATCCTTCTTCTTGTCGGGGTCGCCATGTTCCTGCGCGGCAACCAGAAGCGAGTACGCCAGGGCGGGCGCATCCTTATCGGTCTGGCGCTTATCTTCGTGTCACTCGACATGCTGCGCGCGGCGACAGCGCCGCTGACCGACAGCACCGGCGCGATCATGGCGATGCAATATCTTGGGCGCGATACGCTGACTGCCTTTGTCATCGGTGCGCTTTTTGCCTGGGTGGTGCATTCAAGCGTGGCGGCGGTCCTGCTATTCGTGACGCTGGTCTTGCAGGGCGTCCTGCCATTGTCAGCGGCGGTGGCGCTTATCCTCGGGGCCAATCTCGGCGGGGCGTTCATCGCCTTCGTCCTGACCCTGGCCGCCCCGATCGAAGCGCGCCGGATGATCATTGCCAATCTCGTTTTGCGGGGTGGTGGCGCGGCCCTGACACTGATTGCCTTCCGCACGTTTCAGCCGCCGCTTGACTGGCTTGGCACCAGCCCCGCCAATCAGGCGATCCACCTGCATATCCTCTTTAACCTTGCGCTTGTGATCGTGATGCTGCCTTTCACCGGGCTGGCCGCACGCATGGCCGCGGCCCTGCTGGCCAGTCCGCCGACCTCTGGCGCGCATGATCATTTCAGCGCGCTTGATCCGGCGGCCCTGGGTGATCCCGACCGCGCGCTGTCATGTGCTGCGCGCGAGGTAATGCGCATCGGCGAAACGGTCGAGGCGATGTTGCGCCCGATCCCCACGCTTTATGCCGCCTGGGATGACGCGAGCGCCGAGGCCATCGCCACCAATGAGAAAACCCTGCGCAAGCGCCATTTCGAAACCAAGCTTTACCTTGCACAACTGCACCGCACCGGGCTTGGCGAAGACAACAGCCGCCGCTCGATGGACCTGGCAACGATTGCCGCCAATCTTGAGGCCGCAGGCGACATGATCGCGCGCAAGATGCTTGCTCTTGCGCGGCGGCTTCATACCGAGGGGGTGCATTTCTCGAAACCCGGCTGGGACGAGATCTGTGATTTCCACGACCGCGTGCTGGCCAATGCGCAGCTGGCCCTTAGCGTGATGATGACGCAGAACCCCGATGACGCGCGCGAACTTGTCGCCGAAAAGGACAGTATTCGCGATCTCGAACAAAAGCTTCAGCGCCTGCACCTCGGACGCCTGCGCGAGGGGCTGACCGAAAGCATTGAGACCAGCAATATCCATCAGGAAACCCTGCGCGCGCTGAAACAGGTCAACACGTCGTTTTCGATGGTCGCCTACCCAATCCTGACGGAAACCGGTGATCTGCTCTCAAGCCGGATGTCTGACCGAAGTTAGCCACCTGCTTGCCAGCCCGGAAAATTGGCACTAGGCCTTGGCTATTGAAAGCGTCATCTTCAGTAAGGCAAGAACAGGATTTCCCCGGATGCACAGGGCCTCTATCCCACCCAAGACGGGCCCCGCGCAATCCGCCCTTGTCGGCGCCGTTCTTGGCATTGATGCGGCGGGGCATTGTCTTGCGCTTGCGACGGTGTTCTTCGCCGGGGGCCTGGCGGCGGGTCTGGGGCTTGCGACGGCCACCTTTTTGCTGTCGACGGCGCTTATCACCATTGTCTTGTTCCGCTTTGGCGGATTTCGCCCGGCGCTTGGCATCACGCAGGACACCACCGTGGCCATTCTCGCCCCCGCCGTGGCGCTTGTCGCCGCCGCCGCAAGCGGACCGCCAGAGGCGAAGGTCGCCACCGCGATTGCCGCCATCGGCGCCTCGGCGGCATTATCGGGATTGGCCTTCTGGCTGGTGGGGCGGCTGGGGCTGGGGCGGCTTTTGCGCATGTTCCCCTATCCCGTCGCCGCGGGATTTCTCGCCTCTTCGGGGGTGTTGCTTGTCACTGCCGCCCTGTCGATCCTGACCGGCGCGCAGGGCTATGGTGCCATCGCACAGGCGCTTGTTTCACCTCAGGTTCTCATGGGGGTAGTGCCAGCATCGCTTATGGCGTTTGCGCTGATCGGCGCGTTGCGCATCTGGCAGGGATCAACCCCGGTTCTGGTGATTATCCTGCTGTTTCTTGCCGGGTTCTACGGCCTTCTTGCCTGGTTTGGCCTGAGCCGGACCGAGGTGGTCGAGATGGGCCTTTTACCGCATCTTGGCGAGGGTGGCGGGCTTGGCCCCGGCCTGTGGATGATCCGGCTTGTCGACTGGCCGCTCTTGCTGACCATCGCGCCGACCTTTGCCGCCGTGGTCCTGCTGAACCTGATCGGCGTGCTGCTCAATACCTCGGGGGTGGAACTTGCCACCCGTCAGGACAGCGATGAAAACCGCGAACTTCGGATCACCGGGCTTGGCAATATCGTAATCGGTGCGATCGGCGGGATCACCAGTTATCTTCAGGGCGGCGCCACGATCATCGCCGCACGGCTTGGGGTGCATGCAGGCGGGCTTGTGTTCGGGCATGTGATGGTCCTGCTGATTGCCAGCGGGTTTGCCGAGACCATCGTGGCCGCCGTGCCCACCTTTGTCGCGGCGGGGCTGTTGATGTTCATCGGCTTTGCGATGATCGAGGATTGGCTGATCGCGGCGCGACACCGGCTTGTGCGGATGGACTGGCTTATCGTTCTCGGGATCGTCGCGGTGACCATCGGCTTTGGCATCCTGCCCGCCGTCGGAGTGGGCCTTGGGCTTGCCGTGCTTGGCTTTACCTTTGGCTATATGCGCCTGCCGGTGATCCGCCACAGCTCTGACGCGCGCACCCATCGAAGCACCCTTGACCGCAATGCCGTTGAAAACGCCTATCTGGCCGAGAACGGCGAGGCGATCCGCGTGCTGGCCTTGCAGGGTGCGCTGTTCTTTGGGTCAGTCGAGCAACTGATCGACAGCCTGCGGCGCAAGCCCGGCCGCCCCCAGACCACAAAGGCCGTAATCCTTGATTTCAGAGCAGTGAACACCTTTGACAGCTCGGCCTGCGCGGCGCTTCAAAAGCTGGGGTTCCTGATGCATGCGCAGGGCATCGAGACGCATCTGACCGGGTTGTCGCCTGCCCTGCTGGCCGTTTTCACCCGCTGGGGCCTGCCGATCACCGGAACGACAAAAGACGTGACCCCCGGCGGTTTTCGGCTCTGGCCTTCGCTGGATGCCGCGCTTGAGGCCTGCGAAACGACCCTTCTGGCCGCGCTTGAGCGCCCTGCGGACGCGCCCGATTTTGCCGCCCTGCTGGCCCTGATGGGGCAGAACCATCCGCGCCTGCCCGATCTGATCGACCAGATGGAGGCGCTTGATCTCGAACCGGGTGACGTCCTTATTCGTGCGGCCGACACCCAGGCCGATATCTATTTCCTTGCCTCGGGCCGGTTGGGCGTGCTGTTGGCACAACGCAGCGGCCCCGCGATCCGCGTGCGTTCAATGGGGCCCGGCGCGGTTGTGGGCGAGTTGGCGAGCCTTTTGAAGACCCCGCGCAACGCCGATGTGATCTGTGAGGCGGCGGCGCGGGTCTATCGTCTTTCGGCCGGCACGATCGAACGCCTTGAACGTGAAGACCGCGACCTTGCGGCGCTTTTGTGGCTTATTCTGGCGCGTTCGGTTGCTCTCAAGGTAACACAAACCAACGCCTTGCTGACGCGTGCCTGATCACGGCGAAGCTATTAGTTAATTGCTGATCACATTTTCAGGCTGTGCTATAAAATCCTTATCCAAAGCCTTTTCCTGCGAGGTTAATAAGATCAGTATTCTCATTTTGATGTTTCACGCGGTTTCCAACAGATATTGAAGGAACTTTCCATGACAAATTCAACTTTAAACCCTCCCGTTTCACTGACCGTTTCCCGCAATGGGGGCACGCCAACCACCGAAACATGCGATCTTTTGGTTGTGGCCTGTGAGCCGCGCAACCTGATCGGGATATGTGATTACACCCCGGCCGAGCTTGACCTGTTTTCAAAGTTCAAGAACTACACCTTTCATACCACTCTGGTGAAGGTACAGGTGCCCGCCACGCCACCAAGGTTCGGCATCATCCTGTCTCCGCAGGAGATTGAAAACATGGCCGGACACGTTAGCGGCTACCGCAACGAAACGGCCAAGCAATTCTCGCTGGAAACCGCCAATGGCATGACTGAGAACCTGGTCACCGTCTATCAGCTTCAGGGGCCCGAAACCAAGCCGATGACCGAACAGGAGTTTCTGGACAACCTGAACGCCACGCTGCCCACGCTTGAGTGGTGGCCCTATCCGGATTACGAGATTGTCACCGATCCCGCCCAATTGCCGGTCGATCTGCGCACGCCCTATTTCGATCACTTCGACAACGCCGGGCTTCGTTCGGGCGGGCCTTGGGAGTACCTGGACCTTCAGGGCAAGAACAACACGATCTATGTGCATGGCTCGACCTGTTTTGAATCGGTGCTGCAATGCTGGCAATACGGCGGCATGCTGATTGAAAATCAGGGGCGCCTCGGCTGGTCCCTGCCCGATAGGAAAGACGCCAAGATCATCGTACTCGGCGCCGGGCCAAGTGGCATGATGTTCGCGCATCGCCTGAAAGAGCTTAAGTATACCAATGTCGAAATCCTTGAAAGCACCGGTCGTTTTGGCGGCAAGACCCATACCGTCACCTATGACACACCCTCGCCTAATGGCGATGTAACCGCCTGTGAACTGGGCACCTGTTACCTTTCGCCTGCCTATGATGCCATGGCCAGTCATTTTGCCGACTGCGACTTCATGAAGGACAATATCCGCGAGGGTATGTATCTGACTCCTAACCACAAGGACCCCAAGGGCGAAACCATCCGCGGCATGACCACCGCCAATCAATTTGACGGCGTCCCGATGCCCGCGCCCCTGATCGACTATACCGAATACACTCTGCTCAAGGGCTATTACGAAGCCAACAAACCCTTTGCCGATCCGGCCAAATGGATGGACGGGTTCGATGCGGACAAGCTCAAGCTTGAGATGCTTCTCAAGCTTTTGGAATATGACGCTCTTCTGGCGCTCTATCGCGGGCTGACGCTTCCGATGCCGCTAAGCCCGCCGGAAGAGTTGCTGCAATACGACAGTTTTTACGATTTCCTCGAGAAAAACGACCTGCTCTTGCTGACTGGCATGCTTGAATATGCCTATTCCGTCCAGGGCTATGGGCCATTGAAACAGATCCCGGCCTATTATGGCCTGATCTGGATCTCGCTGCCGCTTACCGTCGGGATGATCTTTAGTGACAAGCCCTCCGTGACGGTCTTGTCAAAGGGCTGGCTTGATATCTGGAAACGAATGGCGGCTACGTTAAATATCACCCTGAACGCCAAGGTTACGGCGATAGACAGGGCGACATGAACGGGTCCGCCCGTGATCGGGGGGTCGCGGGCGGCACCTGTCGACTGAATCAGGGAAGGGAGAAACCTGTGAAAACGATGGAACGAAAGGCAACAACGATCGTTGCTGCCGACGTGGCGGGGTTTTCCCGCCTCGTTGCACAGAACGAGGAAGAGGTGTTCGGCCGCCTTTACGATCTGCGCCAGTCCATCATCGACCCCGCCGTGAAAGCCGAGGGCGGTCGCGTGGTCAAGACCATGGGCGATGGCCTTTTGGTCGAGTTCCCGAAACCCGAAGCCGGCGTTCGCGCCGCGACCACGGTACAGCGCGCCCTTGCGACCCATGAGGCCGACCGTCCCGAAAGCACCCGGATCCGCTTTCGCGTCGGCATCAACCACGGCAGCGTTCTGATTGACGGCGACGATGTGCTTGGCGATGTCGTCAATGTCGCCGCGCGCCTTGAAACCCTGTCACCGCCGGGTGGCATCTGTGTCTCGCGTAGCGTGCGCGACATGCTCGCCAATGACCCCACGCTGACCTTCAGCGGCCAGGGCATGCAATATGTGCGCAACATCCCCACCCCGGTCGAGGTCTGGCAGGTCCTGACCGGCGTCGAAGGCGACAGCCCCGACCAGGAACAGCGCCGCACCGACCGCCCCTCGGTGATCGTTTTGCCGTTTGACAATATGTCGCCCTCGATCGAAGACGGGTTCCTGGCCGACGGCATTGCCGAGGATGTGATCAACGCCCTGTCGCGCTTTCGCTCGCTCTTCGTGATCGCGCGCGGTTCAAGCTTTGTCTACAAGGACCGCGCCCATGATGTGCGCCAGATCGCACAGGACACCGGCGCGCGCTATGTGGTCAAGGGTGCCGTGCGTCGTGCCGGACAACGCCTTAGGGTGTCGGCGCAACTGATTGAGGCCGCGACCGGGCAACAGATCTGGTCGGACAAATACGACCGCGACATCGAAGATATCTTCGAGTTGCAGGATGACATCACCCGCTGTCTTGTCACCGGTCTCACCCCGGAAATCGGCGCGCACGAACGCTATATCTCGCGCAGCAAGCCCACCGACAGCCTGTCCGCCTGGGAACTTTGCCAAAAGGGCCTGGCCGAGATCGACATGCGCACCTCTGGCAGCTTTCGCAACGCCTATGGCCTGTTTGAGGCCGCCGCCAAGGCCGATCCCACATATGCGCTTCCGCATGCCCTGTTGGGGCGGGTGCATGCGGTGCGGATCTATTCCGGCCGAAGCACCGACCCGCAGGCCGACGTTGCAGAGGGCATGAAACACGCCACTCTCGCCGTTCAGCTCGACGACCGGCTTGAACTTGGCCACGCCACCCTCGCCCAACTTCTGACCATTCAGGGCCGCGAAGATCACGCGAGGAGCGCCCTGGCCCGCGCCAAGTCGCTGAACGATAATGATGCCCTCGCCTATAGCGTTCAGACCTATATCAACCTCTTTCAGGCAGAGCCCGACACCCATGAGATGGAGGCCGCTGGCCTCGCGGCCGTGCGTCTTAGTCCGCAGGACCCGCTGGCCTGGTCATTCTACTGGATGCTGGTGATGGCGATCTGGCTTCGCGACATGGATCTGGGCGAAAACGTGCGCCATTATCTCGATCCCGCCGCGCGCCTGCCCGGGGCGGAAGCCTTTGTGCATATCGCCGTCGCGGTGACCGCTCTCAAGCGCGGCGATGAAACGGCCGCGCGCCGGGCGCTTGAGAATGCCCTTGGCGTGCGCCCGAGCCTGACGCTGCACATCATCAAGCACGCCTTTCACTTTCCCAAATGGCCCGTGCTTGTAGAGGGTGTCGCCCCACAGCTTGAAACCCTCGTCACGATGGGATTGCCCCGCGATTAAAGGATTTTTCTCAAGATGTATTCCACGCTGCCGCCTTGGGTCTTCGACTGGTCCGGTCATCTGGGGGTGGCGCTTTATCTGGGGTCTTACGCGGCGCTTCAGGCCGGACTGATCCGCGGCAGCAGTTATATCTACGCGCTGCTCAACCTGCTTGCGGCCTCTTTTGTTCTGATAAGCCTGAGCGCGGCCTTCAACTTGTCCTCGGCCCTTATTCAGGTGTTCTGGATCGCGATTAGCCTTGGCGGGCTTGCCCGGCTGATCTGGCTCAATAGCGGGCTGCGGTTTTCACCCGAAGACAAGGCGCTGATCACACAAGTCTTTGGCCCCATGCCCAAGCCCCTGGCCCGTCAGTTTCTTGACAATGGTCATTGGCTGGATGGCGAGGCCGGCCTGATCCTTACCACCGAAGGTAAACCGGTGACCGCGCTTACCTTTCTCCTGCGCGGCGAGGCCGAAGTGACAAGCGATACCCGCCTGATCGGCCGACTTGGGCAGGGCCTTATCGGGGAAATGAATGTGCTTGACGGCGGGTCCGCCACTGCCAGCGTCACCCTGACACGGCCCGCGCGCCTTTTCACCATCACCGGCGGCGCACTGAACCGCCTTATCTGGCGCGACAGCGATCTGCGCCTGATGGTGGAAAACGCCATGTCGCGCGATACCCGCGCCAAGCTTGTCGCCGCCAATAAACGCCTATCAACTGCGCGAAAGAGGGGTCACGATGATCACCAACCCTGAGATGATTGCTGTTCTGATCCTCTTCCAGATCAAACATTTTATCGGCGATTACCTCTGGCAGACCGATTGGATGCTGGCCAACAAGGGGCGTTATGGCCACCCCGGTGGGCTTGTTCATGCGGGGGTGCATGGCGCGCTTACTCTGCCGATCCTGATCTGGGCCGGGGTGGCGATCGGTACGGCGCTCCTCTTGGCCCTCGCCGAGGCCACGGTGCATTACCACATTGACTGGGCCAAGGCCCGCGCGGTCAGGCGACGCGATCTCGATGTAAGCCAAACCGCCTTTTGGCACTTTCTGGGGCTTGATCAGGGCGCGCATCAATTAACCTATATCGCGCTCTTGGCTGCCTTGCTCGGCCTTTGATGCGAACCTTTCCTTTTGCCCCGTCGCGGGCAATCATCGCGCGATGGCCAGAATCAACATAGAACAGCTTCGCACCTTTCTCACCACGGTGCGCCTTGGCAGTGTCCGCAAGGCCGCGCTTGGCCTCAATATCACCCAACCGGCGGTCACCGCGCGGATCAAGAACCTTGAGCAATCGCTTGCCGCACCGTTGTTCGATCGCACCGCAAGCGGTTTGCGCCTGACCAAGCGCGGCGAGCGCCTTGTGAGTTATGCCGAACAGTTCGAGCACCTGTCGCAACTGGTCGAGGCAAATATCATCGACCCGCAGGGGATTGATTTCATCCTGCGGCTTGGCGTGTCGGAAACCATCGCGCAATGCTGGCTGCCCGAATTTGTCTCGGCGTTGCACAGGGAATTTCCCAAGGTCGAGATTGAAATCAACGTCGACATTTCAACCAACCTGCGCGACGGATTACTCAACCGCGAGATAGATCTTGCCATTCTTCTCGGGCCTATCTCGGAGTACTCGGTCAATAACATCGAGCTGCCGGGCTTTGATCTGGCGTGGTATGCCGCCGCCGATATGCGTGGACAGGATGGCGATGATGCCATACTTTTGGCAAGCAAGCCGATCATCACCTATGCCCGCAACACCCGCCCCTACCGCGAGTTGAAAACGGTCCTGTTTGAACGGGTCGGCCCCGGTGTCTCGCTGTTTCCCTCGTCATCGCTCTCGGCCTGTTTCCGACTGGTCGAGGCCGGGCTTGGCGTTGCGGCCCTGCCCAAGGCGCTTGCGGCGCCGTACCTTGCAAATGGCACCCTGCGCCAGTTTGATCCCGGCTGGACGCCGGGGCCGCTGCGCTTTTCGCTGTCCTATCTCGGCGACCCCAAAAGCCATGTGGTTGAATCAGCCGCCAAGATTGCGCTTGGCGTGGCCAATGCCTATCCGGTTGCATAAAATTTCCTGATGCAAATGGGCAAATAGTTTCGATTTGCCTTTATGTCTGCAACCCGTCAGCCTGTCCCCAACCGGGAGAGCAAGATTTGAGCGTCGATTATCAATCCTTGAGGGGGCGTTCCCCTGAAACGCTGCGCGCCGCCTTTCGCGCCGGGGCCTATACATCGCATACCGCAGGGCTTGGGGCGGGCCTGCTTCAGGCCAACCTTGCCATCATGCCGGAACGTTATGCCCTTGATTTCATGCGATTTTGCCAACGCAATCCGAAACCCTGCCCGCTGACCGGGGTGTCCGATACCGGCAATCCGATGATGTTCACGCTTGGCCGCGACATTGATATCCGCCACGACGTGCCCGCCTATAACGTCTACCGCGATGGGGTCCTCGCCGAGAGCACGACCGATATCACCGCCCTCTGGCAGGATGATTTCGTAGCCTTCGCGCTTGGCTGTTCCTTCACGTTTGAACATGCCCTTGAAAAGGCCGGGATCAGCCTCTGGCATATCCGGAACAACACCACCGTGCCGATGTATCGCACCAATATCGAAACCACACCCGCCGGGCCGTTCAGCGGCCCGATGGTGGTCAGCATGCGGATGATCGACCCGGTACGGCTTGAACAGGTGCAAACGATCTGCCGCCGCTATCCGCTGGCCCATGGCGCGCCGGTGCATTGGGGCGACCCGTCAGAGATCGGCATCGCCAATGCCGACGGTCCCGACTGGGGCGATCCGGTGCCGCAGGAACCCGGCAAGATCCCGGTGTTCTGGGCCTGTGGTGTCACCCCGCAGGCCGCCGTCGCGCGCGCCAAACTTCCGATTTGTATCACCCATAAGCCGGGTCATATGCTGATTACCGACATTGCCGAGGATGCAGAAGTACCGGTGTTCCGGCCCTGAACCCAAAAATACGTTCCAACAAGGAGAAATCACATGAAAAAGACACTAACCCTGCTTGCCACAACCGCGCTTGTCGCCGCTCCGGCGATGGCCGAGGACCTGTCGGTCGTCGGAAGCTGGTCGGGCCTGCCGCTGCACAAGCAATACGAGGCGCCCTTCTGGGGCGAGACCCTGCCCGCCGCCTCGGACGGAGAGCTTGCCACAGCCGTCACCACCCACGATCAGATGGGTCTGGGTGTCGGTGACATTTACCGCCTGCTTGGCGATGGCGTCTACGACGTCGCCATGACCGTTGCCGATTACGCCGTGGCCGACGCCCCCGAGCTTGAGGGCCTCGATGTGCCGCTTCTGGCGCTCACTGCGGATGAGGCCAAGGCGATGGTCGATGCCGCCCGCCCGATGGTCGAGGACATCTATAACGCTCGTTTCAACAGCCACGTTCTTGCCATTGCCCCCTATCCGCCGCAGGTCGTGTTCTGCAACGCGCCGATCGGTGGGCTGGCCGACCTCAAGGGTCTCAAGGTGCGCGCCTCTGGTCGCATGACCGCCAAGTTCCTGGACGCCCTCGGCGCCGAAGGCGTGAACGTGTCGTTCTCCGAAGTGCCCGGCGCTTTGCAAAAAGGCGTGGTGGATTGTGCCGTGACTGGCGCCGGATCGGGGTATAGCGCGGGTTGGTGGGAAGTGTCCTCGCACCTTCTGACCCTGCCGCTTGGCGGCTGGGATTCGGTGGTCACCGCGATCAACCTCGACAAATGGAACAGCCTGAGCGGCGACATGCAAAGTCTGATCTCCTCCGAGATCAAGGCCAATTTCGAGGCCCCTGCATGGGCATCGGCGCAGGGCGCGCTGGTTAACGACATTGCCTGTCTGACCGGGAACGGCGAATGCCCCGCCGGTGATGCGCGCTCGATGACCCTTGTCGAGGCGAGCGATGCCGATTTCGCCCGTGCCCGCGAGATCCTTGAAACCGAAGTGCTGCCCGATTGGGCCGGTCGCGCCGGGGATGACTGGGTAGCGCGCTGGAATGACTCTGTGGGCGAAGTTGTCGGCGTCAAGGTCACCGCCAACTGATCCGACACCTGCCAGAGAGGGCCCCAAATGACCGACAGATTACTGACAGGGTTACGTGCGCTCAACCGGGGAGTGGCGGTGCTGATTGGCATCATGCTACTGGCCTGTGCCGGCTTCGTTCTGCTTGATATCATTCTGCGGCAAGTAGGGTCCTCTTTCGGCGGCACCGACGAGGTGTCCGGCTATGTCATGGCCATCGCCACCTCCTGGGGCATGGGTTATGCGATGCTGGAACTCGGACATGTGCGTATCGACATCCTGCGCAGCCGGGCAGGGCCAAAGGGCCGGAGCCTGTTCGATCTGGCTTCGCTGATGATCATGGCGGGCACGGTTAGCGTGATCGCCCTGCGCTGCTGGCCGGTGGTCGAGCGCTCGATCAGCAATATGTCGCGTGCCAATACCGCCCTGGAAACGCCGCTCTGGCTGGTGCAACTGCCGTGGTTCGCAGGTTGGGTCTGGTTCGCACTGATGGCCTGGCTGACCTTTGTCACCGCCCTTTTGATGGTGCTTCAGGGCCGCTTTGATGCCGCAGAGGCGGCGATCGGCGTCTTTGCCGAAGAGGAGGCCTTTCAATGATCGCCTATGTGTCGGTCGGCCTTCTCGCCCTGCTGAGCCTGTCGATCCCGGTCGGGATCGTGCTTTTCCTGCTCGGCTTTGGCGTTGATACGTTCTTTAGCCCCTTTCCCCTGATCAAGGGCTTGGGCCAGATGGTGTGGTCCTCGTCCAACAGCGCCACGCTTATCGCGATCCCGTTCTTTGTCCTGCTCGGCGAGATCCTTGTGCGAAGCGGCGTGGCCGCGCGCACCTATGAGGCGCTTGACCGGTGGGTGTCATGGCTTCCGGGCGGCTTGGTGCATGCCAATGTTGCGACCTCGACCATGTTTTCGGCGATCTCGGGCTCGTCCGTGGCCACCGCCGCGACCGTGGCGACCGTCGCCATGCCACAGGCCGAACGGTTGGGCTATGACCCCAAGCTGTTTTCCGGCGCGATTGCTGCCGGGGGGACGCTTGGCATCATGATCCCGCCGTCGATCAACCTGATCGTTTATGGCTTTCTCACCCAATCCTCGATTCCGCAGCTATTCCTTGCGGGGCTTTTGCCCGGCATCCTTCTTGCGGTCGGGTTTATCGTGATCACGGTGATCATCTGCCTGGTCCGCCCCGATCTTGGCGGCGAGCGCCGTATCTTTCCGCTGTCGCAAATGCTTGGCGCGCTCGTGCACCTTCTGCCGATCATCTTTTTGTTCACCATGATCATCGGCACCATTTACAAAGGCTGGGCCACCCCGACCGAGGCCGCCGCCGTCGGTGTTGCCGTCGCTTTTGTCATCGCCGGTTTTGCGAGTGGCATTTCCTTCAAGATGATCTCTGACAGCCTTTTGGGCACCATCAAAGTCACCTCGATGATCATGCTGGTGGTGATCGGCGCGTCCTTCCTGAACTTCACCCTGTCCTCGGCCGGTCTTGGCCGCGAGCTCAAGGAATTTCTGGAAGGGCTCGGCCTGTCGCCGCTCGCTTTCATCCTTGTGGTGGTGATGATCTATGTCGTGCTCGGCTTTTTCATCGAAACGCTGTCGCTGATGGTGGTGACCATCCCGATCATCGTGCCGCTGGTGGTGGCGCAGGGCTATGATCCGATCTGGTTCGGCATCCTGATGATCGTGCTGATCGAAATGGCGCTGATCACGCCGCCTGTGGGGCTTAACCTTTACGTGGTTCAGGGCGCGCGCAAATCCGGCAAGATGAGCGATGTGATGATCGGCTCGATCCCGTTCGTCTGTGTCATGCTGATCATGGCCGCCGCGTTGATCGCCTTTCCGCAACTGGCGCTTTACCTGCCGGGCGCGCTTAACTAGGCTCTCACGCGCCGCGCCAGCGGACCGACCAGCATCGGCGTAAGATACATCGGCACCTGGTAACAGCCGATGAAAAGCAGCAATGCCGCCCCGGTTTCAGGTGGCAATGCCCCCAGAAACAGCGCCAGATTGCGGTTGCCCGCGACGATCCCAAGTGCCGGTGCCGCGGATGGTTGCCCGGTTCGGCGCATCAAGGCGTACACCACGATCTGGGCGCCGAAATTCAGCCCGAACACCACCGCAAGCGCCACCCACAGCCCCGGGTCCCCCGACAGGATCGCCGGCCCCACCGCCGACATCAGGCCCACGACAACCACCGCCATCGCCAGTGTGATGACCCCGTCAATGGCCCCCTGCCCGTCCGCCCCTCGCAGCCAGGGCACAGCCCGGCGCAGGATGACCGCCGCCCCACCGGCAAGCGCAATCACCGCCAGAAGCTTGAGCGCCGCAAGTGCCACAACCTGCGCCGCCCCAAAAACCGGCATCAGCCAGAACACCGGCAGGACCGTCAGCGGCAGGATCGCAGTGCCCACCACAAGCTGGCGCAGGGCCGGGCTTGGGTCGGCCCCCGACAGGATCGCAAGGCCGGGGCTTCCGGTCAGGGGCGCACCCGCCAGCACCAGAACCGCGCCAATCCCGAGGATCGACTCCAGCCCCCCGATCGCCCAAAGCAGTGCAATTGCCAGGACCGGCATGCCAATCTGCAATCCCATCGCAAGCCCGAGGTAGCGCGGCAGGTGCCGCCGGTCCGGAAAGGCCGCAACCGGATCGACCCGGAGCGTGGCCAGAAACAGCAGGCAAACGATCATCGGAAAGATCAGCGGCGCAAGCGTGCGGGCAAGCCCCGGCGCCGTGACCCCAACCACCAGCCCAAGGATAAGAACAAGCCGCCCGTGGCGCGCCAGTCCCTGCAAAACTGCGATCATCGCGCCTAGCCGCCCTGCGGATGGCGCCGCCGGATCGTACCGGGCCGTCCCGGCAGCGTCAGGGCCGCATCCTGCCTTGCCGTCCTGGCAATCACCCGGCCTTTGGAGACCACCGCAAGACGCGCCGGGCGCAGGCGCAGCGCCTCGATCGGGTCACCCGCATCGAGCACCACCAATGAGGCCTGCGCGCCAACTTGCAAACCGTATCCCTCAAGCCCAAGGATACGGGCGTTTTGCGTGGTCACCATGTCAAAGCACCGGCGCATCTCGTCGGGGTGAGACATCTGCCCCACATGCAGCCCCATAAAGGCCACATCAAGCATGTCCGCCGTACCAAGCGAATACCACGGATCAAGCACGCAATCCTGGCCCCAGCCGACGGTGATGCCCTGCGCCTGCATCTCCTTGACACGGGTCAGGCCACGGCGTTTCGGAAAGGTGTCGTGCCGCCCCTGCAACATGATGTTGATCAGCGGATTGGGGATCGCCGCAACCCCTGCCTCGGCCATGAGTGGCAAGAGTTTCGACACATAGTAATTGTCCATCGAATGCATCGAGGTCAGGTGACTGCCCGCCACCCGCCCGCCGAGCCCCAGGCGCTGTGCCTCGCAGGCGAGCGTTTCGATATGGCGGCTATGGGGGTCGTCGGTCTCGTCGCAGTGCATGTCCACCTGCAAGCCGCGCGCCGCCGCAAGTTCGCACAGCTCGCGCACCGAGGCCGCGCCATCGGCCATTGTGCGCTCGAAATGCGGGATGCCGCCGACCACATCCACCCCCATATCAAGCGCGCGGATGGTGTTGTCGCGCGCGGTGGGATCGCGGTAAAATCCGTCTTGCGGAAAGGCCACCAATTGCAGGTCGATGTAGGGTTTGACCTTGTCGCGCACCTCAAGCATCGCGGCGACCCCAAGCAGGCGGTCGTCACAGGTATCGACGTGGCTGCGGATCGCCAGAAGGCCCATGCTCGCCGCCCAATCGCAATAGGCGAGCGCGCGGGTAACCATCTCTTCCTGGGTCACGATCTGTTTGAGCTCACCCCAAAGGCCGATACCCTCAAGCAGGGTGCCGCTCGCGTTGATCCGCGGGGTGCCATAGCTAAGCGTCGCATCCAGATGAAAGTGCGGATCGACAAACGGCGGGCTGACAAGATCGCCGCTGGCGTCGATCACCTCGCCCGCGTCTGACTCGGCCAGATTGCCAATCGCCGTGATCGTGGCGCCGGTGATACCGATATCGGCCACCCGGCCATCGGGCAATGTGCCGCCCTTGACGATCAGATCGAACATCAGCGCTCTCCTTTGTTGAACGGCACCATAAGCGCGCCGGGCACCTCTGCGCGGCGCGACATCGCGATAAGCGCAAGGATCGACAGAACATAGGGCGTCATCAGGAATATCTGATAGGGGATATCGGCGCCAAGCGGGGTCTGTTGCACCCTGATTTGCAGCGCATCAAAGGCCGCGAAAAGCACCGCACCCAGCAGGGCCTTGCCCGGCTTCCACGCGCCGAATACCACAAGCGCGATACAGATCCAGCCACGCCCGTTGACCATCTCGAAGAAGAAGGAATCAAACGCCGACATGGTCAGAAACGCGCCGCCCATTGCCATGAATCCGCTACCGACAATCACCGCGCCCATGCGGATGCCCGTCACCGAAAGCCCCTGCGCCGCCACCGCCGAGGGGTTTTCCCCCGCCGCGCGAAGGGCCAGCCCAAGCGGCGTGCAGTACAGTACAAGGGCCACCACCGCGACGAGGACGAAGGCCAGATAGGTCATCGGTGTCTGCGCGAAAAGCGCCGGACCGAGTAATGGAATATCCGACAGGATCGGTATCTCAAAGGGTTGAAACGCGGTGATCTTGGGCGGGCTTGTCACCTCTGGCAGGGCAAGGCGATAGGCGTAATAAGTGCTTGAGGTCGCCAGCAGGGTCACCCCCAGACCGACCACATGCTGCGACAATCCAAAGGGCACGGTCAGCACGCTATGGATCAGCCCGAACATCATCCCCACCACCATCGCCACCAGCACCCCGGTCCAGAGGCCGGTGCCGGAATAGACCGCCATCCAGCCGGCAAAGGCCCCGGCAACCATGATCCCTTCGATTCCGAGGTTCAAAACACCGGCGCGTTCACAGATCAGCTCGCCCAGGGTGGCAAATATAAGCGGGCTCGCGATACGGATCGCGGCGGCCCAGAAACTGGCGGATAAGAGGATATCGAGCATGTCCATGGCTATTCCCTCACCACCCGGAACCGGGTGAGCAATATCGCCAGTACCATAAGCAAAAGCGCCGTCGCCAGCATGATATCGGCAAGATATGTCGGCACCCCGATGGCGCGGCTCATGCTGTCTGCGCCGACAAAGATGCCCGCCACGAACAGCGCGGCAGCGACCACCGCAAGCGGGTTGAGAAGCGCCAGCATCGCCACGATGATCCCCGTGTAGCCAAAGCCGGGTGACAAATCGAGCGTCAGGTTTCCCTTGAGGCCGGCCACCTCGGAAAAGCCCGCAAGCGCCGCCAATCCGCCCGACAAAAGCGCCGTCTTGATCAGCACGCCATTGACCGCAATCCCGGCAAAGCGCGCCGCATCGCGGTTAAGCCCGACCGCGCGCATTTCATAGCCAAGCGTCGTGCGTCGCTGAATGACCCAGACCACAGCCGCCGCAATGATCGCAAGCCCGAACCCCCAGTGCAGGCGCAGCCCCTCCATCATCCGCGGCAGGCGCGCCTCGGCGATCAGGCGTTCGGATTTCGGCCAGCCCATGCCCATCGGATCCTTGAGCGGCCCTTCCAGAAGCATCGAGATGAACAGCAGGAAGATGAAGTTGAACAAAAGCGTCGTCACCACCTCGTCAACGCCAAAGCGCACCTTCAAGAGGGCGGGGACCAACAGCACAAGCGCCCCCGCCAGCATCGCGCCAAGCGCCAGCACCGGCAAAAGCGCCCCCGCCCCCCAAGGCAGGGCCCCGGTGCCAAGCACAACGGTGATCAGCGCCCCGGCGTATAGCTGTGCCTCGGCGCCGATATTCCAGAGCCGCGCGCGAAACGCCACCGCGACCGACAGGCCGGTAAAGATAAGCGGCGTGGCCCGGTTCAACGTCTCCAACGCGGCGAATTTCGACCCGAACGCGCCCTTCAGGATCAAACCCAGAACCGAAAACGGGTTCGCCCCGGCCAGCATCGCAAGCAAGGATGCCACCACGACAGTCATCGCAATCGCGATCGCAGGCGGCAGGATCGTGCGGGCAAGGCTTGGGTTGGCAATCGGTTCAAGACGCATGGGCTAGCCCCTCTTCAAACCCATGCCCGGCCATCCACACGCCAAGATCGGCAGGGGCCATGGTGCCGCGCCCGAATTCGGGCGAAAGCCGCCCCTCGGAAATCACGTGGATCACGTCTGACAGTGCCATGATCTCGTCGAGATCCTCGGAAATCAACAAAACCGCCGCGCCGCGCGCCCGGGCCTCCAATAATTGCGAATGCACGTAATTGACCGCGCCGATATCAAGCCCGCGCACCGGCTGATTGGCCAGAATGATGCGCGGCGCGGCCTCAAGCACCCGACCAAGGATAAGCTTTTGCATATTGCCGCCCGACAACAGCCTGATCCGCGTCTCGGGGCCCGGACAGCGCACGTCATACCGCGTGATGATGTCACGGGTGGCAATCTCGGCACGAGTCCAGTTCATCCAGCCATGCTTGCTCATTGGCGGGGTGTGATAGCTTTCGAGAATCGCATTTTCGGTGAGATTGAAATCGGCAATCGTGCCGGTTTTGTGCCTGTCTTCGGGAATTCGCGCGATGCCGCTTTGTACCGCGATGCGCGGCGACCATCTTGCAAGCGCCTGACCGTCAAGATCAAGCTGCCCGGTCTTGGGGGCGCACAACCCGCCAATCAGATCGGCAAGCGCCGCCTGCCCGTTGCCCGACACCCCCGCAAGCCCGGTGATTTGCCCGGCGCGCAGATCAAGCGAGACCGATTTGAGCCCCGGCGCATTGCCCTTATCGGGGGTGCTCACCTCGCCAAGCCGCAACAGCGCCGCGCCGGGGGTGGCGGGGGCCACCTTGGGGGCGCTCACCTCGGCGCCGACCATGGCTGCGGCAAGCGCGTGGCGGTCGGTATCCTGCGTGCGCATCTCGCCCACAAGCCGCCCATGACGCAGGATCACCACCCGGTCGGAAATATCCATGACCTCGTGCAACTTGTGACTGATGAACACGATCGAAAGCCCAAGCGCCACCGCCTTGCGCAGGGTCGCGAAAAGGTCATCGGTTTCCTGCGGGGTAAGCACCGCCGTCGGCTCGTCCAGAATGAGGATCTTGGCTTCGCGGTAAAGCGCCTTGAGGATCTCGACCCGCTGACGCTCGCCCACGGTAAGGGTGCCGACGCGGGCATCGGGATCGACCGCAAGGCGGAAATCTTCGGCCAGCCCGGCAATCTTGGCGCGCACTGCCGCCCGGTCAAGACGGGGCCGCCAGAGCGGCACCGTGCCCAGGGCGACGTTTTCCAGAACGGTCATGTTGTCGGCCAGCGTGAAATGCTGATGCACCATGCCAACCCCCGCATCCAGCGCCGCGCGCGGATTGCCGGGCGGCAGGTCATGACCGAAGACCTCGACCCGGCCACTGTCGGCGGTGTACTGGCCGAACAGGATATTCATAAGCGTCGTCTTGCCCGCGCCGTTCTCGCCCAAAAGCGCGATCACCTCGCCACGATGCAAGGACAAGCTGACCGCATCATTCGCGACCAGCTTGCCAAAGCTCTTGGTAATGCGATCAAGGCGCAGAACGACCTGCGCCGCCTCTGCGCCCGTCATTTATGACGACTTCGGTTCGTCGTCGTTGATCTCTACCGTGAAGGTGCCTGCCTTGATCGCCGCGCTGCGTTCATCGACAAGCGCGATGGCGGCCTCGGGCACTTTGCCCTCGAATGTGCCAAGCGGCGCCAGCGACGAACCGCCCTCGCTCATGAAGGAATAGACCCCGTAATCGGCGGCCTTGAAAGTGCCGGCGTTCACTTCGGCAATCGCCTTGTCCAGCGTCGGTTCAAAGTGCCAGATCGCCGAGGCGACAACCGTATCGGGATAATCCGCCTGCGTGTCGATCACGTTGCCAATCGCAAGAATCCCCTTTTCCATCGCCGCATCCGACACGCCAAAGCGTTCGGCATACAAAAGGTCGGCGCCGTTCTCGATCATTGCAAAGGCGGTTTCCTTGGCCTTGGGCGGATCGAACCACGAACCGATAAAGCTGACCTGGAACTTGATATCCGGGTTCATCTCTTTCGCACCCGCCATGAAGGCATGCATCAGGCGGTTCACTTCGGGGATCGGAAAGCCGCCGACCATGCCGATATTGCCAGTCTTGCTCATCGACCCGGCGATGATCCCCGACAGGTAGGAGGCATCCTGGATATAGTTGTCAAACACGGCGAAGTTCGGCAGGGCCTCGTCCGGCTTGAAGCTTGAGCCCAGAAGGAAGGCGATATCGGGATATTCCGCCGCCACTTCGCGCGCTTCCTGTTCCACGGCGAAGGCCTCGCCGATGATAAGCTTGTAACCCTGTTCGGCATATTCGCGCATCACGCGGGCGTAATCGGTATTGCTGACATTCTCCGAGAACACATAGTCCACATCGCCGCGTTCCTGCGCGATGGTGGCAGCCTTGTGAATGCGGCTTACCCATTGCTGCTCAACGGGCACGGTATAGATACCGGCGGTCTTGATCGGCTCTGCGGCACGCAGGGGCGTGGCCAGCGTCGACGCCCCGGCAACAAGCGCCACGGCGGCGGTGCTGGCCATGAACTGGCGGCGCGACAGGGGCGCATTGGTCCGTGTTTTCAGGGTGGTCATGGGTCTCTCCTTGTTGGCAGCTTTTTTGTTTTACCAATTGGTAAAATTATTTTTGCGTATTGTCAGCAAATTTGTGCGCTCCCCGATCACAAACCGCAAGACCTGCCTGCAAAATAGGCAGGATCATCTGCGGCCCAAAGGCTAGCGCGGCCAAATATCCGTCACAAGCCACAAAGCCCGGAAACGCCCTACTGAGACATAGGCAAACCCTATCGCGTGCCACACTTGTCAATCACGCCCGATCCCCTGTTATATGCGCGGGCAATTCGCACCGGCCCAAAGGGATACCCCCAAGATGACCAACCTTGCCACAACCAGACCCCTCAAGCCGATTGGCCGCCAATCGATGCCGGAGAGGCGCGCGATCGAGGTCGAGCCCCCCGAGGGTGATTGCGGACCTGAGCATGAGTAATCCCGCCGACACCCGCGCGCGCATCGTCGCCATCCTGCAAGACATCGGCGCACGCGAAGTGCTTGATATCGGCTGTGGCCATGGCGCGCTTGCCAAAAGCCTCTGCCGCGACGGTTTTCACGTGACCGGCCTCGATCCAAGTGCCGAGGCCATCGCAGCGGCCACAACACGCGTTCCGGGCGCCACCTTCGTCACCGCCGGGGCCGAAGCGCTTCCCTTCGCCCCGGCCAGTTTTGACGCGGCGATATTCCTCAATGCGCTGCACCACGTCCCCGTGCCCGACATGCAGGCCGCCCTGAAAGAGGCGCTGCGCGTGCTGCGCCCAAACGGCGAGATGATCATTGTCGAACCGCTGGCAGAAGGGTCGTTCTTCGAGGTCATGCGCCCGGTCGAGGATGAAACCGAAATCCGCGAGGCCGCGCAACGCGCAATCGACGACATCCTGGCGCAGTCGCAAGCCACCGGCCCCGCGCCGGTGATCTATGAGCGCGCCACACCGATGCCCGATCTTGAGGCCTTCATCGACTATCTGAGCGCGGTTGATCCTGCCCGCCGCGCTCTGGCCGAGGGCCTGCGCCACGATCTGGCCCGGCTTTTCGCCCAGAACGTGGTCAACGGGCCCACCGGTCAGCAGCTTGTTCAACCCCTGAAAATCTGGCGCTTGCGGGGAAATCCCGGATAATTCGCCTGATCCAGTCGCTTTTGACTGGATTGCTGTGCATAATTGTGTATTTTTTCCCAGATAGGGGAGGAAATACACGTGTTCAGCCTGACTGACATCCTGAGCGAGGCGCTTGGCCTGATCCTGACATGGGATCGGGACCTGAGCGAGATCGTGATGCTTTCACTGCGCGTGACCCTGACGGCGGTGGTGATTTCCTGCCTGATCGGCCTGCCGCTTGGCGCAATGGTCGGGGCGTTCCGCTTTACCGGGCGCGGCACGGTCACCGTTGTGCTGAACGCCCTGATGGGCCTTCCGCCGGTGGTGGTGGGGCTGGTGGTCTACCTAATGCTCTCGGCCTCGGGGCCACTTGGGGTGCTGCAACTGCTTTATACCCCAAGCGCGATGATCATCGCACAAACCATCCTTGTCACCCCGATCATAGCGGCACTGACCAAGCAGGTGGTCGAGGATCTGCACGACGAGTACCGAGAACAGTTTGCCTCGCTTGGCGTCGGCGCCTTTGCCCGTATGACTGCGCTTTTGTGGGATGCCCGCTATAGCGTTCTGACCGTGGCGCTCGCCGGGTTTGGCCGCGCCGTGGCCGAGGTTGGCGCGGTATTGATCGTTGGCGGAAATATCAACCACGTGACCCGCGTGATGACCACCACCATCGCGCTTGAAACCTCAAAGGGGAACCTTGAACTGGCCCTCGCCCTCGGGCTCTTGCTGTTGTCGATCGCGGTGATCGTGAATGCTCTTGTGATGGCGCTCAGGGCTTCTGCGGTGCGGGCGGCCTATGCGTGACATGACCCTGGATATGCACACAGCCGACAGTGCCACGGCGCCTGCCTTGCTGGCCTGTCAGGGCTTGTCGTTCGATGCGGGCGGCAAACGGCTGATTGATGATCTGACGCTTGAAATCCACCCCGGTCGGCGCACCCTGGTGATGGGTCCGAACGGCGCCGGAAAAAGCATGCTGTTGCGCCTTCTGCACGGGCTGATCGCGCCCACCACCGGCGAGCTGCTCTGGCAGGGCCGCCCGCTTGACCGAGGCGCGCGCGCCGCACAGGCAATGGTGTTCCAGCGTCCCGTGATGCTGCGCCGGTCGGTGCTTGCCAACCTCAGGTTTGCCCTGACGGTGCGTGGTATCACTGGCGCGGCCCGCGCGGCCAAAGCCGCCGAGGCGCTTGACATGGCCCGGCTCACGGATATGGCACGGCGCCCCGCGCGGGTTCTCTCTGGGGGCGAGCAGCAGCGCCTTGCCCTGGCGCGGGCCCTTGTCGGGCAGCCCCGGCTTTTGTTCCTCGACGAACCCACCTCAAGCCTTGATCCCGCCTCGACCCGCGCGATCGAGGATCTGATCAACGCCGCCTGCCAACGCGGTGTCAGCATCGTGATGGTCACCCATGATCTTGGACAGGCCCGGCGCATCGGCGACGATCTCATCTTTTTGCAGGACGGCAAGCTGGCCGAAACCGGCACCCTCAAGAACGTTCTGGCCGCCCCGAAATCCGCCGCGACGCGGGCCTGGCTTGAAGGGCGGCTTTACACCGCCCCGGCCCCCTGACCCCTTATTCAAACCCTACGGAGACTTTTAATGATCAGACGTCATTTCCTGGCCCTTGCCGCCACCACAGTTCTGGCCTTTGGCCTTGGCGGGGCCGCGCAGGCCGAGGACGACTTTATTGTCGTGCAATCTACCACTTCGACACAGAATTCCGGCCTGTTCGATCACATCCTGCCGATCTTTACCGAAAAGACCGGAATCGAAGTGCGCGTTGTGGCCGTCGGCACCGGGCAGGCGATCAAGAACGCCGCCAATGGCGATGGTGATGTCCTGTTCGTGCATGCCAAACCCGCCGAGGAAAAATTCGTCGCCCAGGGTCACGGGCTTGCCCGCTCTGACGTGATGTACAACGACTTTGTCATCGTCGGGCCGCCCGCCGATCCCGCCGGTGTTGCGGGCATGTCCGATGTTGTGGCCGCCCTTACACGCATCGCCGAGGCAGAGGCGCCGTTTGCGTCGCGCGGGGATGACAGCGGCACCAACAAGGCAGAACTGCGCCTTTGGGCAGCAACCGGTATCGACGCGCGCGCCGCCTCTGGCGGATGGTATCGCGAAACCGGGTCGGGCATGGGCGCGACACTCAATACCGGCACCGCCATGGGCGCCTATATCATGACCGACCGCGCCACGTGGATCGCCTTTGGCAACAAGGGCGACTATGGCATCGCGGTCGAGGGCGATGCGAAGATGTTCAACCAATATGGCATCATCCTCGTGAACCCCGAGATGCATGGAAACGTCAAGGCCGAGGCCGGTCAGAGCTTTATCGACTGGGTTCTGTCGGATGAGGGCCAGGCCGCGATCGCCGGTTACAAGGTCGACGGCCAACAGCTGTTCTTCCCGAACGCGGGCTAGATCAGCCCGCCTCTATTTCGAGATCCAGCGCACCTGCCCGAGATCACCGATATCATAGCCGCCAAGCGCCCCCGCCTTGGCGGCAAAGGCCTCGCTCCGGGCAAAGCGCAAGAGGTTTTGTACCGGCTCGGTGAAATAGGACCGCCGGTCAATCAGCAAATCAAACCGCTCCTCCACAAGCGGCACGAACGGCAGGTGAAACTGCTGCGCCATTGCCTTGATCCCAAGCGTCGCATCGGCCTCGCCTGCCGCAACCGCAGCGGCCGCATCGCTTTCGGTATGGGCCCGCCCGCCCGTCACGACGATATCATCTTCGCCAAGCCCCACCTCGGCCATGAGCCGCTGAAACAGTGCCGCCGCCCCGGCGCCGGGCTGGCGCAGGATCACCCGCTTGCCGCGCAGATCGGCAACCCCCTGCACATTCCGTGCCGCACCTTCCGACAGGATAAGCCCGCGCGCCCGCACGGCCCATCCGATCAACACGCAATCGCGCAGACCCGCCGCCTTGGTCGCCGCGATGTTCCAGCCCTGCTCGTCCGGGATATGCATCCCCGCCACGGCCGCCTGACCGCGGGCAAAACATTCAAGGCCCTCGCGGCTTCCGTTCAAAAGCGTTGCCAATCCGGCACCGGATTCGCGCAGCGCCCAGTCAAGCAACGGATCATGCGAGCCGGTCACAACCGCCGGACGCTCACCACCCGCCCCCTCGCCAGAGCCCTCGATCCAGGCGGTCAATTCTGCGGCGGGAAACAACAGCTTGCCAGTGATCTTGCGGTGCGGGATCTCTTCGGCGGCGACCAGATCATAAACCTTGCGCTCTTTCACACGCAAAAGATCGGCCACCTCCTTGGTCGTCAAATAGGCGGGCTGTTGGGTATCCATACTTTGAAAAGCGCCTTCTGAAATCTCTCTGCTCACCGCAGGATAGCCCATCGCATTCGGGAAATCAGCAGGAAACAGAGCCGCGCAACCCATGGGCAACGGCAAAATAACCCTTGTACTCTGACCCTGCCCTGTGGTCATATTCACAAATACGAATAAATGGGGGGAAAGAGAATGAAACCGACCAGACGCCAGGTTCTTGGCGCCCTCGGCGCAAGCGCGGTTTTCGGCTTGCCGCGCATGACATTTGCGGCCAGCGAGATAACATTGGGACAGGCCAGGATCACCACGGCAAGCGACGGCCACCTGATGCTGCCGAAAGAGTTTCTGCTTGGCGACCTGCCCGCCGCCGAGGCCGCCCCCATCCTTGAAAAATACGGGATCACCGGCGATGTGATGCGCCCGCCGTGCAATGTTACCCTGCTTCAGGACGGCGAGCGCACCATTCTGTTTGATGCCGGATCGGGCAGCGGCTTTATGCCAAGTGCCGGCGATCTGGTGGATACGCTCGATGCCCTTGGCGTGGCGCCGGATGACATCACCCACGTGGTCTTTACCCACGGCCATCCCGACCACCTTTGGGGGGTTCTGGATGATTTCGACGATCCGGTGTTTGCCAATGCCAGCTATATGATCGGCAAGCAGGAATGGGACTATTGGACCGACCCCGACACCGTCACCACCATCGGCGAGGAACGCGCTGCTGAAATACCCTTCCTTAAACCCGCTGATTTGACACGTGCCCGCGATCTAGCCCGCGAGACCGGGTTGCGCCATCCGGCGGGTCGCTATGATCTGGGTCAGGCTCTCGAAGCCGCCAAT
>NZ_CAJXIP010000015.1 GCF_913054395.1 uncultured Roseovarius sp. | reverse complement strand
GTTGGGATTATATTGAAGCCATTGTGACATTCGAAAGTAAGACGAATGAAAAAACTTTTGCTGGCCGATGATCATGATCTTGTTCGTGAAACCATCGCGGAATTTCTGCGCGGTCAGGGAAATTTCGAAGTTCATGCCGCCAATTCTCTGAGTATGGCGTTTGAATGTTATGAAACTCACGGTCCGTTTGACCTTGTGCTGCTTGATCTGCTGATGCCTGGCATGGATGGGCTGTCCGGCCTTGCGCAGATGAAGGCGCGGGCGTCCTGCCCGGTGGCGATTCTGTCGGGGACCGCGCCGCCGGATGTGGCGCGGCGGGCGCTTCGGTCTGGCGCGGCCGGTTTTCTGCCCAAGACGCTTGATCCGAAATTGCTTGTTTCGGCGGTGCGCCACATGCTTCTGGGCGAGATATACAAGCCGCTCGACTTTCTTAGCCAGGGCGACGAGGACCTTGATCAGGTCAGCCTTACACCGAGGGAAAGCGATGTTCTGGTCGGGATTTCCGAGGGGAAATCCAACAAGGAAATCGCCCGTGATCTCGATATACAGGAGGTGACGGTCAAGCTTCACCTCAAGACGATGTCGCGTAAACTCAAGGCGAAAAACCGGACCCATGCGGCCATGTTGGCGCGGGATATGGGGTTGACTTGAAGGTGGAATATCAACATCAGGTCAGTCTTCTAATAGTCTGTTGTTAAACGAAAAAGGCCTCGTCACGGACGAGGCCTTTGATCGTTTGGCCGGGCTTTGGCTCAGGCGCGGCGGCTTCTGCTGCGGCTGCCCGCGCGTCCGCCGGTGCGGACCGCTTCGCCGGGTTTCGGCGGCGCTTTGTTGAATCGGATCCAATTGCCGCCATGCGGGTCGTTGTCGGTCAGGAAGTTGGCCGCCATGATGGCCTCCATTTCCTTGCCCGCGCGCGGTTTGGTCGATCCGAGGCCGAACAGCTGACAGAAGGTTTCGTCGTCCATATCGGCCGGCAGGACAAGCCCTGTGGCAGCGACTTCGGCCTTCTTGGCCTCGATCTCGGCCTGTTTCACCGGCAGGGCAATCGGGTTCATGATGGCGCTGGTCATGCCGGCGGCGATGGCCATCGGCAGGAAGGCGTTGTTGATGCCGTGACGGTTGGGCAAGCCAAAGCTGATGTTCGAGGCGCCACAGGTCGTATTCACACCAAGCTCGTCGCGCAGGCGGCGCACGAGGGTAAAGACCTGAAGGCCGGCGGTGCTCATGGCGCCGACGGGCATGACCAGCGGGTCAACCACGATGTCATGCGCGGGAATGCCGAAATCGGCGGCGCGCTGAACGATCTTCTTGGCGACCTCAAAGCGAACATCGGGATCTTCGGAAATGCCGGTGTCGTCGTTAGAGATGGCGACGACCGGAACATTGTACTTCTTGACCAGCGGCAGAACGTATTCAAGCCGATCCTCTTCACCGGTGACCGAGTTCAGAAGCGGGCGGCCTTCGCAGGCCTTGAGCCCCGCTTCGAGCGCTGCCGGCACCGAGCTATCGATGCAGAGCGGCAGATCGACCAAGCCCTGAACCAGCTCGACGATCTTGGTCATCAGCGGCGGTTCGGTCTCGTTCGGGTTGGGGTTGGAGTTGTAGACCACACCCGCATTGATATCGAGAACGGTGGCACCGGCCGCGGCCTGGGCAATCGCGTCGGCCTCCACGGTCGAGAAATCGCCCGCTTCAAGCTCGGCGGCCAGTTTCTTGCGGCCCGTGGGGTTGATCCGCTCACCGATCACGCAGAACGGCTCGTCAAAGCCGATAACGGCGGTTTTGGTTTTGCTCTCGACGATGGTGCGAGTCATATCTGGTCCTTCAAGATGCGTTTGCAGGTTTGCCGGCGTCGCCGCCGTTTTCGATGGCCCAGTTGGCATTCGCCTTGATCCCGCCAAGCGGGAAGAAATGGACCTTTTCAATGTTGAAATCCGGGTTGGCGGCCTTGTGGGCGGCCAGCTCGTTCAACACGTCGTTCGGTTCGTAGGGCAGCAAGAGCTTGGTAACATCCATTGCACGCTTTTGCAGCACCTTGAGAGAGGGGCCGACACCACAGGCAATCGCGAACTTGATCAGCGTCTGAAGCTTGGCCGGACCCGCAATGCCGATATGGATCGGCAGGGTGATCCCGGCGGCGGCAAGGTCGTCGGCCCATTTGATGATCGGCTTGGCGTCAAAGGCAAACTGTGTCGCCAGGGCCATTTCGGCATCGGTGGTCTCGTTGAATTTCTGTTTCCAGCGCAGTGCGTCCATGACGTTTTGCATGCCACCCTTGGGGTCGATATCCTTGTTGCCTTCGGGGTGGCCGGCCACATGCAGCCGCTTGAAGCCCGCACGGTCAAATTCGCCGCTTTCCAGCAGTTGCATCGACGACTCAAAGTCGCCATGCGGCTCTGCGACGCCACCGGCCAGCAGAAGCGCCTGATCGACACCCGCTTCGCCTTGATAGCGCGCGATCCAGTCGGTCAGCGTGGCCTTGTCCTTGATGATCCGCGCCGGGAAATGCGGCATCACCGGATAGCCGTCGGTGGCCAGGCGCTTGGCCGTGGCGACCATGTCTTCGATCGGGGTGCCCTCGATATGGGCGATATAGACGCGGGTGCCGGTCGGCAGCAGATCGCGAAAGTTCTCGACCTTCTCGGCGGTGCGCGGCATCACCTCGATCGAATAGCCCTGCAAAAACGCCTCAAGCTGGCCACTGGCCGGTGCGACGGTCTTTTCACGCTTCTTGAAATTCAACAAAGCCATTGTGGCCTCCCATAGCGATCCGGGGCGCATCACGCCCAGCCATTATTGGCAATCAAGGCCTTGATACGGTCCTGATCATACTCTGCATCAAGCCGGGCCGCCTCTGATTTGGCGACCTCATCCTGATCTCCGTCAACGGTATAGGGATCGGCCTTGCGCCATTCGGCGAGATAGTCGTCGGTGCCTGCCGCGCCGGTCTTCATGGCGGCGCGGTCAATTGCCTGCTCAAAGCGTTCGGGCAGCTGTACCTTGCTGCCGCGACGGCCTTTCCCGGCAATGACCTGTGCGGGGATGTCCCGCCAGTAGACGATGGTGACGTCAACCATGGCTGATTCCTTTTTCCTCAAGGCCATTACCTAATGCAGCAGGACCCCGGTGCAGGGTTTGATTTCGACAGAACTGGGACGTCATGCGACGTGGCGACAATAACCGCGGCGCATTGGCGGGGCCACAGGCGGTGATGCGAAAAATATTCATCAACGTTATCGATGATCGTGATCGTGGCCCTCGCAGCGCTTGCACGGGGACACGTAAGCCACTACCTTGGGGGCAACTTGAAATGGAGGGCGTGTCGTAATGGCGCCCAAGCGTCCCGAAAGTGCGGGCGCGATCCCGAAACCGGTTGAGAGCCCCGCACTGAGCCTGCCGGATCAGATGCCGCTTTATGCGGCGCTTGATCTTGGAACAAACAGTTGTCGTATGCTGATTGCCCAACCCAAGGGCAACCAGTTTAAAGTCGTGGACAGCTTTTCAAAGTCGGTTCAGCTTGGCGCCGGGCTTGAAAATTCGGGGCGGTTGTCCCGTTCGTCGATCTACCGGACCATTCAGGCGCTTCGGGTCTGCAAGCAAAAGCTCAAGCGTCACCGCGTCAAGCAGATGCGCCTTGTCGCGACCGAGGCCTGCCGTCGCGCAACCAATGGCGCCGATTTCATGAAGCGGGTCGAACGCGAGACCGGGCTGCGGCTGGATATCATCGCGCCGCAGGAAGAGGCACAGCTTGCGGTCGTGTCCTGCGCGCCGCTTGTCAGCCCCAATACCGATCAGCTTCTGGTGGTCGATATCGGTGGCGGCTCGACCGAACTCGTCTGGATCGACCTGACCGGCGTGCCCCGTGCCGAACGGCGGCGCGCGATCATGCGGATGCATCTGGGGTTCAACGCCTGTGACACGCGGTTTGCGGCGGCGCGGGTGGTGGACTGGATCAGCGTGCCCCTCGGGGTGGCGACGCTCCGCGATCAGTTCCGCGATGTCGAGGACGATTCAGCGCGCTTTGCCCTGATGAGTTGGTACTTCGAGGAAAACCTCGCCGAATTCGCGCCTTACAAGGACGAGCAAAAGCGCGAAGGTTTTCAGATTGTCGGCACCAGCGGCACGGTCACGACCGTCGCCGCCAGCCACCTTGGCCTCAAGCGATATGATCGCAACAAGGTGGACGGGCTGACCATGACCAGTGACGAGATCGACCGCGTGATCCGCAGCTATCTGGCGCTCGGCCCGGCGGGGCGGCGGGCCGATCCGCGGATCGGGCTTGACCGACAGGCGTTGATCATGTCCGGGGCGGCAATTTTGCAGGCGCTTTTGCGGTGCTGGCCAACCGACCGCCTGTCGGTGGCAGATCGCGGTTTGCGCGAGGGTATGCTCTACGCCCAGATGGCGGCGGATGGGGTTTTCAAGGACGGGACAGACTGATGGCCAAGACACCGGATGGCAAGAACACCTCGGGGCGCGGACAGCGCGACCTGACCGTGAAGGTGAAAACCGCGCGCGGGCGCAGGGCCTCGTCGACACGCTGGCTTCAGCGGCAGTTGAACGACCCTTACGTCAAGCGCGCACAGGTCGAGGGATACCGCGGACGCGCGGCCTTCAAGATTATGGAACTGGATGACAAGTTCCGCTTTCTGGTGCCAGGGGCGCGGATTGTCGATCTTGGCTGTGCGCCGGGGGGCTGGTGCCAGGTGGCGGTGCCGCGGGTCAATGCCCTCGGTGAAAAGCAGGGCAAGGCGGTGGGGCGCATCCTCGGGGTTGATCTGCAAGAGGTAGAACCGATTCCTGGCTGCGAAATCCATCAGCTAGATTTCATGGCCGATGACGCCGATATCAAGGTCAAGGAATGGCTTGGCGGCAAGGCCGATGTGGTGATGTCGGATATGGCGGCGTCAAGCTCGGGGCACAAGCAGACCGACCATTTGCGCATCATCGCGCTTTGCGAGGCGGCGGCTTACCTTGCTTTCGATGTGCTAGAGATCGGCGGAACCTTCGTGTCAAAGGTTCTGGCCGGGGGCGCCGAGGGTGAGTTGCAGAAGCTTTTGAAGCAGCGCTTTGACAAGGTGGCCAACGTCAAGCCGCCCGCGTCACGCGCCGACAGTTCCGAGAAATTCGTCGTCGCCACCGGGTTTCGCGGCTAGGCTAACGGGGCGGGGCCTGCCGCCCGGCGGAAATGCCGAGCGAACGTTGCGCCACATGCGCGAGATGCATAAGGTCCGCCGGGTCGGCAGGCGGTTGTTTCGATATGCGGTGATTGACGTATTTCGCCACGCTGCGCTGGCGGATCAGCTCAAACAAGAGCGCATGGCGCGGCGGTTTTTGCCGGACCGATGGAAGCGGAGCTTCGAAAGACATGACAAACCTCTTGGCTTTGGCAATCCAACATGACGGATCTGTCTTGCCATAAGATTAAGGCGGTTTTGGTTCAGCATCGGTGCCATAGCGTGGCAGGGGCCGGTTGGTGCAGGGATTGCTGCCTTGACGGCGTGCCGCCTGTGACCGGCACAGTGTCGCAGAGTTGTTTGCACCCCGCCGCAAGTTGCGAGATAGTCACGCCAAAGCGACCCCGAGTCTGACCCGAAGCGGCCAGGGGCCGTACACAGGAAAAGGACTGCACGGATGCGATATGAAGCGCCACAAAGCATTGAGGCCGCGATTGATCTATTGGCTACGGTTGACGGGGCTTATGTTCTGGCCGGGGGCACGGATTTGCTGGTGAAACTGCGCGCCGAGATGCTTGAGCCCGACCTTGTGGTCGATATCAAGCGGATTGCTGGCATGAAGGATATCACGCCTGAGGACGGCGGCTGGCGCATCGGCGCGGCCGTGTCGGGGGCCGAAATGGGCGAGCATGCCGCCCTTGCCGCCGACTGGCCCGGTGTGGTCGAGGCGGTCGGTCTTATCGGCTCGACCCAGGTACAGGGCCGCGCGACACTGGCGGGCAACCTCTGCAATGCCTCGCCAGCCGCTGATAGCGTCCCCGCGATGGTCGCGGCAAATGCCAGCGTGCGGATCGTTGGCCCGAACGGCACCCGTGATGTGCCGGTGGTCGAGGTGCCCGCAGGCCCTGGCAAGACCACTCTGGCGCCGGGTGAATTCATCGCCTCGGTGTTTCTGCCCGCAAAGGGGGCAGGGGCAAGTGACGCCTATCTGCGCTTTATCCCGCGCACCGAGATGGATATCGCCGTTGTCGGCTGTGGCGTCTCGCTTGCGCTTGACGGGGCGGGCAAGGTCACATCGGCGCGCGTCGCGCTTGGGGCGGTCGGTCCCAAGGTGATGCTAGTCGATCCCGCCGCTGAGGCGATCCTTGGCCGCACGCTTGACGATAGCGCGCTCGACGATCTGGCAGAGGCCTGTTCGGCAGCGGCCAGCCCGATTGACGACAAACGCGGCACGGTCGATTTCCGCCGCCATGTTGCGGGCGTTCTGGCCCGCCGTGTGGCGCTGATCGCCGCAACCCGTGCAAAAGGAGAACCGGCATGAGCCAGATCCACGTAAAGACCACCATCAATGGCGACGTCACGGAATTCCTCTGCGAGGCCGAAGACACGCTTCTGGATGTGCTGCGCGACCGGCTTGGCATGACCGGCTCAAAAGAGGGCTGTGGCACCGGCGATTGCGGGGCCTGTTCGGTCACGGTCGACGGGCGGCTTGTCTGTTCGTGCCTGATGCTTGGCGCCGAGGCCGAAGGCCGCGAGGTCGCCACCATCGAGGGCATGGCAACGGGTGATCAGCTTCACCCGTTGCAACAGAAGTTCATCGAGATGGCCGCCCTGCAATGCGGCATCTGCACGCCGGGGATCCTTGTGGCGGCGAAGTCGCTGTTGGAAAAGAACCCCGATCCGACAGAGGAAGAGGTGCGCTATTGGCTGGCGGGAAATCTCTGCCGCTGCACCGGATATGACAAAATCATCCGCGCCGTGATGGAAACGGCGGCGGATCTGCGGAGGGCTTCGTGATGGCATTGGACAGCTCAGACAAATCCCGGACCTTCAAGGTTGTCGGCACGCGCCCGCTGCGCCCGGACGGCATTGACAAGGTAACCGGCCGCGCCCGGTTTGGCGCCGATATCGTGGCCCCCGGCATGCTGACGGGGCGCGTGCTGCGCAGCCCGCATGCCCATGCCCGGATCGTGAAGATCGACACCGCGAAAGCGCGGGCCCTGCCCGGCGTCAAAGCGGTGGTAACACGCGCCGATTTCGGGACAGTGCCCGATGCCGTGGCCGATATTCTTGACAATTGCATGGCTGGCGACAAGGCGCTTTACGATGGGCATGCGGTGGCCGCCGTTGCCGCCTCAAGCGCTGCCGTGGCGCGAAAGGCGCTGCGCCTGATCGAGGTCGAATACGAGGTCTTGCCGCATGTGAGCGATGTCGATGCCGCCATGCAGCCCGGCGCGCCGGTTCTGCACGCGGGCCGACAGGACGAGACCGTGCCCGAAGGTTATTCGCAAAACGTGATGTCGCGGGTCGAGTTCGGCCATGGCGATATCGACAAGGGCCTGGCCGAGGCCGATCGCGTGGTCGAGCGGACCTATCGCACCGGCGCCACCCATCAGGGGTATATCGAGCCGCATGCCTGTTTGGCGACGATGGGCCCGGACGGGCAGGCCGATCTATGGGGTTGTACCCAAGGCCATTACATGGTGCGCAACACCTGCGCGGCGATCCTTGGCATGGAGCAGGGGCAGCTTCGCGTGACCGCAAGCGAGATCGGCGGCGGTTTTGGCGGCAAGACCACGGTCTTTCTTGAACCTGTCGCGCTGATGCTGTCGAAACTTGCCGGGCGCCCCGTAAAGATGGTGATGACCCGCTCCGAGGTACTGCGCGCCACCGGGCCGACCTCGTCAAGCTCGATTGATATCAAGCTCGGCATGACCAGGGATGGCCGCATCACCGCCGGTTACGCGCAATTGCGATATCAGGGCGGCGCCTATCCCGGCTCGCCGGTCGATATGGGCTCGATGTCGGCCTTTGCGCCCTATGACCTTGAAAACGTCAAGACCGTCGGTTTTGACGTGGTGACCAACCGGCCCAAAGCGGCCGCTTACCGCGCTCCGGGCGCGCCGATGGCGGCCTTCGCCGTTGAAAGCGCGGTGGATGAGCTGGCCAAGGGCTTTGGCCTTGATCCGCTTGAGGTGCGCCTGAAGAACGCGGCGCGCGAGGGCACCTTGGCGTCTTACGGGCCGACCTTTCCGGCGATCGGCCTTGAGGCGACGCTTGAGGCGGCAAAGGCGCATCCGCATTGGGGCGCTCCTTTGGGGGAAAACCAGGGCCGGGGCGTGGCCTGCGGCTTTTGGTTCAACTTTGGCGGCGATACCTGTGTAACGCTGAATATCACGCCTGACGGGACGGTCACCGTGTCCGAGGGCAACCCCGATATCGGCGGGTCGCGCGCCTCGATGACGATGATGGCGGCAGAAGAGCTTGGCATTCCCTACGACAAGGTCCGCACGATCATCGCCGATACCGGATCGCTTGGTCAGAACGAGGTCACTGACGGCTCTCGGGTGACCTTTGCGGTTGGCCTGGCCACGATCGAGGCGGCGCGCAATGCCAAGCGCGAGATGTGCAAACGCGCCGCGATGGTCTGGGGGATCGACGAAGAGGCGGTCGAATGGGTCGACGGGGCCGCGCGTCCTGCGGGGCCGAATGCGGGCAAGCACGATCCCATGACCCTTAAGGAAATCGCCGCCATCGCCAGCAATACAGGCGGGCCGATTGCCGGGCATTACGAGGTCAATGCCGAAGGTGCGGGCGTCAGCTTTGGCACCCATATGGTGGATGTCGAGGTTGATCCCGACACGGGCTCGACAAAGATCCTGCGCTATACGGTGTTTCAGGACGCCGGCAAGGCGGTGCATCCGGCCTATGTCGAAGGACAGTTTCAGGGCGGTGCAGTGCAGGGCATCGGCTGGGCGCTGAACGAGGAATATATCTATGGCGAGGATGGCATTCTGCAAAATGCCGGATTCCTCGATTACCGTATTCCTGTCGCCTCGGACCTGCCGATGATCGACACGGTGATCCTTGAGATCGCCAACCCGGGGCATCCGTATGGTGTGCGTGGGGTTGGTGAGACGCCAATCGTGCCGCCGCTCGCGGCGATTGCCAATGCGGTCTCAGCGGCGGCGGGGGTTCGGATGACCGACCTGCCGATGTCACCGCCGCGCGTGCTTGCCGCCATTCAGGGGCAAAAAGGCGCGTAAAGCGATGGTCAAGGTGCGCGTCTGGGGGTCGCTGGCCGAATTTACCGAGGGGCAAACCGAGGTAGAGATCAAGGCCGATACCCTGCGCGATCTGCTGGATGGGTTGGCCGGGAAATATCCCGGCCTGCGCCCCCAGCTTGAGCGCGGGATTTCCGTGGCGATTGACGGGCGTGTCTATAACGACAGCTGGTTCACCCCGATTTCCGAGGATAGCGAGGTGGTCTTGCTGCGCCGTCTCAAGGGTGGTTGATGTATCGCATTAGAAGCGCCAGTTATGCCTTTGTTTTAAATCTACTTAACCAGCTTCACAATGTCACGGAAATCGGGGTGCTCGGCGCTTGCCAGCCACTCGAAGATCACCATTTCCGTGGTCAGGATCTCAGCCCCGTGATGCGCCATACGCCCCAGTGCGGCGCGGCGATTTTCTTCCATACGCGACCCGATGGCGTCTGCCACCACATAGACGCGACGCCCCCCTGACAAGAGACCAAGGACCGTCTGAAGCACGCAGACATGCGCCTCACAGCCCATCACGACCAGTGCGGCGTTGCCGTCAAGATGCGCGGCCACACCCGCTGTGCGGCAGGCATCGAATGTCATCTTGTGCAGCACTATTTCACCCGGCTCCGGTGCAAGTTCGGGCAGGGTGGAGCCAAGGCCCTTTGGGTTCTGTTCGGTATAGGTGACGGGCAGGCCAAGCCGCCGGGCCGCAAGCAACAGGCGGTTGGCGTTCTGCACCACAGGTGCGCTGTCATGGATGGCGGGCATAAGCCGCGCCTGAAAGTCGATCGCCAGAAGATGCGAAGTGCGCGCGTCAAGTGTCAGCATGGGCTGTTCCTTTCAACAGGGCGGCGGTTTTTTCGGTGATATAGCGCTCCATCATATGCGGTGCGGAGGCGCCGAACATACGAATGCGTCCTGTGTGCAGCAGCAAGAGTAATCCGGCGGCATGGGCAAAGATGTCAACGGTCAAAAGCCTGGCCTCATCGCGCGACGTGCCAAGATCAATCGCCGCCCGCTCGATTGGCGCAAGCGCGGCTTCGAGGGCGCTATTGAGGGCCTCGTCGCGGTCACGCCCAAGGCCGGCGGGCTTCATTCCGCCGCGAAACAGGTAAAACCCAAGGTCAAGATCGCGCGGATGATCGGCGTAATAGGTGAAAAAAGCCATCGCCGCCGCCTTGAGGCGCGTCACCGCGCATCTGTCGGCATCACTGTCGGCAATGGTCGCCGCACCAAGCCGTGCCAGCGAGGCCATAAGCACCTCGGCGTAAAGTGCTTCTTTTGACGCAAAGTGGAAATAAAGCGCGGCGGGGGCATAGCCTGCGCGCGCGGCAACGGCACGTAGGCTTGCGCCTTCAAGCCCGACATCGGCAAAGACCTGTGCCGCCGCCTCAAGAATAAGCGCGCGCTTGTCCGGCGTATCGGCTCGCGGACGTCTGGGGCGGGGAGATGGCATCAGGCGGATGTCGCTTTTCGTGAATTCGAACGCTGTTCGATTGCTAGCACGCAGGCCCACGGATTGCCAAGCCTCTAACCCCGAAATGCCCCGATCCAGCCAAGCCCCTCGGCGGTCGTTGCGCCGCGTGGTCGGTATTCGGCGCCAAAGGGCGCGGTATGGCCCGCCTTGACCATAGCGGGTAAAAGCCAGGCGTAATTGACTTCGCCCGCGTCTGGTTCACCCCGATCAGGCACAGCGGCGAATTGCACGTGACCGATGAGCGGGCGCACTGCCTGAAAACGTGTGAAAAGGTCGCCTTCGATAATCTGAAGGTGATAGCAATCAAACATCAGCCTGAGGTTTTTGCGCCCAAGTTCGGTGATGATCCGCGCGGCATGATCCGAGGACGACAGATGATAGCCAGGCACGTCGCGTTGGTTGATCGGCTCGATCAGGATGGCAATCCCATGCGCGGCGGCCTGATCGCTGGCGTAGGCAAGGTTGGCGCGAAAACAGGTCTCGGCAAGGGCCCCGCCATCGGTGATTCCGGCCATGACGTGCACAGCAGTGGCGTCTATTTGCGACGCGTAATCAATCGCCTGATCAATAGCCGCACGCGCCTCATCCTCGCGCCCGACAAGCGCGGCAAGGCCAAAATCGCCTGCGCCACGATCCCCCGGCCAGGTATTGATGCCAAGCATCGGCAGGCCGGTGTCGCGCAGCGCTTGGGCCACTTCGGAGGCGGGGATGCCATAGGGAAAATGACATTCCACCGCGTCAAACCCGGCCTTATGGGCGGCATGAATTGCCTCGGGCAGGGGCCGGTCGGTGAACAGAAAGCCGAGGTTCGCAGAAAAGCGCATCAGGTCCGGCCCATGTCAGCCAAGTGTTGCTGAACAAGGTCGGCAAAGGCGGTGTCGGGGGAAAAGCCAAGCGCGCGGGCGCGCGGTGTGACGATCGCGCCCGGCCAGCTATTGACGATGGCGGAAATGGCGGCATCGGGTGCGGGGGTCACCCGGTCGGCAACCTCATTGCCCGCAAGGGCGCGCAGGGTGTCGAGCATCTCTTGCACACGCACGCTAATGCCGGGCAGGGTGATGGTCGTGTCACCGCCAAGCGCATCCTGATCAAGGCCGCAGGCCGCAAGCGTATACTCCACCGCCTTGGCGGGCGAGGCAAGGTGAAGCCGCAGATCGCCCGCCACCGGCAATAGCGCCTGCTCGCCCGCAAGCGGTTCGCGGATGATGCCGCTGGCAAAACCTGATGCGGCCTTGTTGGGCACGCCGGGGCGCACGGAAATCGTCGGAAACCGAAGGCTTCGGCCCAGAATGAACCCTTTGCGGGTGGCATCGCGCACCAATAATTCCCCGATCAGCTTTTGCGTGCCATAGGACGAAAGAGGCGCGGGCAGGGTGTCTTCGGAAATCGTGCCGTTCCCGGCGCAGGAAAACACCGCCACCGATGAGGAAAAAACAAACACCGGCGCGCGGGCCATGGCGCGGCAGGCGTTGATCAACTCGATGGTCGATTGCAGGTTCACGGCCATGCCAAGATCGAAATCCGCCTCGGCCTGACCCGAGACCACGGCGGCAAGGTGGATGACAAGCTCGGGGGCATCCTCTTTTATGCGGGCCAGTATCGCGGGATCAGAAAGCGGGCCGGGCAGGGCATGCACACGGCGGCGGGTGTTCGCAAGATCGCCAAGCGGGGCTTCGTCCATGTCACAGGCAAGGATTGCCGAAATGCGCCGGTCGCGCCCGTTCAGCGTGAGAGTGTCCCGGCCTGCAAGGGCCCCCACGACCATGCGGCCGATGAATCCGGCGGCGCCGGTGACGAGTATGCGCATTTGATCATCCTTCCACGCAGCGGGGCCATGGCCGATGAGGTCACAGGCAAGAGCGACGGGATACGCGCGCCAGACCGCATGGATTGCATAAGGCGAAATACCCCCCTTGTCATTAGCCCGCAGGCTGACCGGGCCTTGGGGCTGCCCGCCACCTGAGCGTTCTCACCCCCTGGTCAAGAGCCACTGCTGGCGGCCATGGTCATAGCGCACCATGCGCGGCGCTGTTTTGCCGGGGCGGGTGCGTTTGACATATTGGCGATAAAGCAGCGCATGAAGCCGCTCCCAAAGGTGCGGGCGACGGCGCAGGGCGCGAATCTCGCGTCGATACCCGCCGGGGGTCTGCTTTGAAAGTTGATCGGGTTCGACCGTGAATGACCCAATATGAGTATCCAACACGTAAAGCTCTTGATGACGCGCAAGCGTACGCCACAGGAAATAATCACCTGCTAGCTTGCATGCCGCGAGCTTTTCGAGATCGAAATGCGCATTCATACCGCTGCGCCAAAGGGTGCTTTCCTGTTGCAGGACCGTAAGCCGCGTGCCGTACATGCCGCAGTCGAAAAACGAGCGGCAAAACGGATGCGGCAGCCGACAGTTGATGACTTGGCGCTTTTCGTTGCGCGTTACCTCGTGCCCGGTGATCCAATGGATGTCGGGATAGCGCGTCAGCACCTCAGTGATTACGGAAAAGGCGTGGGGATCAAACACTTCGCCTGCGGGAAGATAGCCGGTGACATCGCCACTTGCGCGCGCAAGCCCCTTGGCAAGGGCATCATACATGCCACTATCTGTTTCCGACAGGATGGTGATGCGGGGATCATTAAAGCCGCGCACATGATCAAGCGTGTCATCGCTCGAAGCCCCGTCGATCACAAGGCAGGTCAGTCGCGCCTCACCGGTGGCAAGCGCGGTCTGCGACAGCAGGCTTTCGATGGTGCGTGCGATCTTGGGGCCGGCATTGAATACCGGAATGATGATGGCGAACTCCATCATGCTGCGCTGCCCGTTAAAACCGTGCCAAATGCGGCGTCGTGCGGGCGACTACGCATCTTGGGGGCATCCTGCAATCTCGTTCAAAAGCAAAGTGTTATGCAGCGATGTTGCGCGCAGCATCCGGCGGGTGTGGGTGTTGGACATGGGCAGCAGCATTGCAAAAAGCCGCGCCTCAACCGCGCGAATGGCGGACGAGCCATAGTGCCCCCGCCCAATCCGCGCCAATTCCGCCACGTGCTTGTTGACGAAAGCATTTTGTCTCAGGCTTGGATCGGCGGCCTCAAGTAGGCGGCGGAACTCCTGACCGGAGCGGATAAACTGTTTCTTGTTCCAGCGTCCTTCATGGGCAAGGTGCCAAATCTTGATGCCCGTTCCTGGACGAAATTCGCAATTATGCCATAACAGCATCAGCGGCAGGTAATGATCCCACCAGGGCATGCCATAGATCAACTGGCCACAGTCGATATTCGCAAGCGCCTCGCGCCCGGCCCCAAACAGGTCGATGCCACAGTCATAAGGCGCATCCGCCCTAGTCTTGTCGCCGTAATAATCGCGCCGACGCACGCCGATCGCCTGGGTCGGACCAAGAGTGCCAATGCGCTGTTGTGCCTGTGCGTCCATCTCAAGCTCGATATCGGCGTTGATGATGAAAATCTGCTCGGTCGGCAAGGACAGGGCTGCATTCAGAAGGTCGTTCATAAACACATGCGGGCGATCGGTGAATTCCGATGCATCCCGCGGCACGCGCAGCACTTTCACGTCATGCTCTTTGATAAGCGGATGAAGCGCCTCGGTCTCGGCATTGACGGTGACGGGGTCAAATCCGCAGGCGCGCCAGGACTCAATGCAGGCGCTCAGATGGGCATCGCCGATTTCCTGGCCATTCGCATCCCTGCGCGAAAATACAGGCGGTATCGACGTGACAATCGGACAACGCATAGCTGATTTCCTCGATCCCATGACCTTGGCTGAGCCTATGGCATATTCCATCTGTGGCTTCAAGTTTGCGGGCGATGCAGCGGGGGGTGTGACTGCCGGTGTCGTTCAAACCCGAGATCGGCGCGCAGTCTGGCGCGGGCGCGGGCCAGGCGTGACATGACCGTGCCGGGCGCAAGCCCGGTGCGGCGGGCAAGATCGGCGGGGCTTGTTTCGCCCGCGGCGACCAGCCGCATCAGCCGCTCTTGCGGCGCCGGAAGGCGGGCAATGGCGGCGCGGACCTCGCTTAGGGCGCAGGCGTCAAAGGCATCGGGCTGGGTGATCTCGACCACCTCGGGCGCGCCAAGCGACAGATCCCCACGGCGCATCCTCTGACGGTGCTGGTTGCGCAGGGCGGTCATCGCATAGGCGCGCAAATCGTCGATCTCGGCCCCCGCATCAAGCCGGATGCAGAGGTTCAAGAGCACCTCCTGACAGAGATCCTGCGCCCCGTCACCATTACGACAGAGCCGTCGGGCCACGCGCAACAGATGGGGCATCAGGGCAGTGAGTTGATCGGGGCAGGCCATGCAATGCAATGCTCTCGGGTCAGGTTCCCCAAGTTTTGCGGGTTTGGGCGCGCCTGACAAATGGGCAGATTCCGCCGATCTGCCGCGGCGGGCCTTTTTGGGCAAGGCTTTGCCGGTTTGTGGGGGCGTTATCGGCGGGCTGCCGCGCGTTGGGGCATCACCGCGGTATCGGCGGGACGCCCCGCGCCCTTCGCGCGTCTTTGTATGTAGGGTTCGCGGCTGTCGCGGCCTTTCAACCTGACGATCAGAGGAGAACAGAGATGACCAAATTCATCGTACTTGTGCTTGGGCTTGGCGTGCTCGCCAATGCGGCGATTGCCATGGGCGAGGCCGTGGCCGAGCTTGACGTGAATGGCGATGGCATGCTCAGCGTGAGCGAGGTCCAGGCTGGCTATCCCGACATCAGCGCCGAGACCTTTTCCGAGGTCGACGCCAACAGCGACGGCGCGCTTGACGGTGACGAGATCGCAGCGGGCCAGGAACAGGGCCTTTTGCCTGAAATGTAAGTGAACCGGGTGTTCACCGTCATCCCCCGCATGTCCCCGCCTTTCCCCAGAGGGTGAGGGGCATCGGGGGTCTCGGGCCGTGCCTTCAGGCGGGTGCGGCCCGTTGCAGCATCCCGAACAGATCGCGCGGATCGTCGGGATCGGCCAAAAGGTCAAGATCAATGAACAGGCCGCTGCCTTCGATGTGATCGCGCACATAGCGCAGGGCACTGAAATCTTCGATTGCAAAGCCGACACTGTCGAACAGGGTGATCTGCTCGGGCGAACGGCGCCCCTTGGCGGTGCCGTTGATCACCTCCCACATCTGGGTGACGGGGTGATCGGGGGCCAATTGCTGAATCTCGCCCTCGATACGGGTTTGCTCGGGGTATTCCACGAAAATATCCGCCCGTTGCAGGATGGCCGGGGCCAGTTCGGTTTTGCCGGGGCAATCGCCGCCGATGGCGTTGATATGCACGCCCGCGCCGACCATGTTGTCGGTCAGGATGGTGGCATATTGCTTGTCGGCGGTGCAGGTGGTGATGATCTGTGCGCCTTCCATGCTTTCCTCGGCGGAGTTGCAGGCAACAACGCTCAGCCCCATGCCCGAGAGATTGCGCGCGGCCTTGGCGGTGGCGGCAGGGTCGGTGTCGTAAAGGCGCACGGTTGTGATGCCGCAGATCGCCTTCATCGCGAGGCTCTGAAATTCGGATTGCGCGCCATTGCCGATCATCGCCATGGTATCGGCGCCCTTGGGGGCAAGGTATTTCGCCACCATCGCCGAGGTCGCCGCCGTCCGCAGTGCCGTCAGAACGGTCATTTCCGACAACAGCACCGGATAGCCATTGCCGACATTCGCCAGAAGGCCAAAGGCGGTCACGGTCTGCAAGCCCTCGGCGGTGTTCTTGGGGTGGCCGTTGACGTATTTGAACCCGTAAACCTCGCCATCCGAGGTTGGCATAAGCTCGATCACGCCCTCGGCGGAATGGCTGGCAATGCGTGGGGTCTTGTCAAACAGCTCCCAGCGGCGGAAATCGGCTTCGATATAGTCAGCCAGCCCGCGCAGCATCGGCTCGATCCCGATGTGATGGACAAGGCGCATCATGTTGTCGACAGAGACGAAAGGCACCAGCGCCTTGTCGGAGGGGGTCAGGGTGGTCATGCGGTTACCTCTTGTGAGTGGGGCGTTCGGCGGGCGGGATACCCGGCCTGATCATGAAAATGCGCGTGTCGGGCGGTCAAAGACGCGGCGACCTAGGGCCGAGGCGGCCAGATCGACCATCACCTGCGCGGTGCGGCCGCGCTCGTCCAGGAAGGGGTTCAGTTCGACCAGATCGAGCGAGGTCATCAAGCCGCTGTCACTGATCATCTCCATCACCAGATGCGCCTCGCGGATGGTGGCGCCGCCGGGCACGGTGGTGCCGACCGCAGGGGCAAAGGAAGGATCAATGAAATCGACATCCAGCGAGACATGCAGCGCGCCACCGACGGCCGCGACATCGTCAAGAAATGCGGCGAGTGGCGTGGCAATGCCCTGTTCGTCGATCGCGCGCATGTCGTGATAGCGGATATCGCTTTGCTGAAGCGCCTCGCGTTCGGCCAGATCGACCGAACGCAGGCCGAGAATACAGATATTTTCCTGCGGGACCGGATGCTTGACCTCGGGAAAACCGTGAAACCCGTCGCGCCCCGTCACATAGCCAAGCGGCGTGCCGTGCAGGTTGCCCGAAGAGGAGGTCTGGGGCGTGTGAAAGTCGCTGTGGGCATCCAGCCAGAGCACGAATTGCGGTCGATCGTTGGCGGCGGCATGGGCCGCAACCCCGGCCACGGACCCCAATGACAGGCTGTGATCGCCACCAAGGAAGATCGGCACGCCCTCGGCCATGGCCGCCTGCGCCGCCTCGATCAGGGTCGCAGTCCAGCCGGCGGTCTGCGTCGCCGCATAGACATGGCCGGGCATCTCGGGGTGAAGCTCTGCCGGGGCAGGGGTCAGATTGCCCATGTCCCGCACCGCATGTCCCAGGTTGCCAAGCGCCTCGGCAAGCCCGGCAGTGCGATAGGCATCAGGCCCCATAAGACAGCCACGACGGTTTTTACCGCTATCAACAGGGGCGCCAACGAGAATGCAGGTCGTTGTGGTCATCTCGGATCTCTTTCATTTATGGAGTGGGTGTAGATTCATGCCAATTCGGGTTGATTTATAGCAGCTATTTTGCACTAATTGACGGCGGATTATCCAAAACGGATGGGTTTTTTGGCGAAATGGACGAAATAGATCGTAATTTGATTTCAGCGCTGCGGCATGATGCACGCGCGTCGCTCTCGGATTTGGCGCTTGGGCTTGGGGTGTCGCGCACAACGGTGCGCGGACGGATCGACCGCCTGCGTCAGCGCGGCGATATCCTTGGCTTTAGCGTTGTCCTGCGCGGCGATACCACACGTGATCCGGTGCGCGGGCTGATGATGCTCGGGATCGAGGGGCGCGGCGCGGACCGGATCATCCGACAGCTCAACGGGCTAAGTGCCGTGCGTGCGACCCATACCACCAACGGGCGTTGGGATGTCATCGTGGAAATCGGCACGCCGACGCTTGAAGAACTGGATCAGGTGTTGGGGCAGATCCGCCGCTTTGACGGGATCGCCCATTCCGAAACCAGCCTTCTGCTGAACACCCGCAAATCCGGGCGTTAGCCGCGCCGCCAGGCCAGCAACCAGATCGCGGCCAGCCCGAGCGACGCAATCGCGTTCCAGCTTGCCATCGACAGGGTGAACATCTCCCACGGCACCTCGTCACAGCGCACAAGCGGCGCGGCCATGATCTGGGCCAGAAGATCGTCGGTCGAAAGGCCTGCCGCGTCACCTGCCGTACAGGTGGTGGGGCCTTCCCACCAGCCGCGCTCGACCCCGGTGTGATACATGCCGATGCCCGAGGTGGTCAGCGCCGCCAGCATGCCGCCGAAAGCCATGAGGCGCGGTGCAAAAGCCAGCGCCAAAGCGCCAAAGCAGATCGCACTCACATGCGGCCAGCGTTGCCAGATGCAAAGCTTGCAGGGGGCCATGTCGCCCAGATGTTGAAACGCAAGGGCGCCAAGCATCATGGCCGCAGAGCCGCCAGCCGCAAGCAGGATCAGGGTGCGTCGTGAGGGAAGGGTCATAGGTGCCTCGCAAGATAGAAGCCGCCAAACAGCAGCACGACAAAGACGATGGTCAAAAGCCCCAGGCGCCGCTCGATAAAGGTGCGGATAGGGGCGCCGAACCGGTATAACAACGCCGCAAGGATGAAAAAGCGTAGCCCACGTGCAAGGATGGACGTGGCGATGAAGGTGAACAGCGGCATGCTCGTGACGCCGGACATGATGGTGATCACCTTATAGGGAAAGGGCGTGACCCCGGCGGTCAGAACCGCCCAGAACCCGAAATCGTTGAACCGGGTGCTGAAGGCCTCCATTGCGTCGCCCTTGCCGAGGGATTCGAGGATGGGGCGGCCAATTTCCTGATAGGCAAACGCGCCGATGGCATAGCCCAGAAGCCCGCCGATTACCGAGGCCACGAGCGCCACACCGGCAATCAGCCAGGCCCGCGAGGGACGCGCCAGTATCATCGGAATGATCAGCACATCCGGCGGTATCGGAAAGACCGAGCTTTCCACAAACGACACCGCCGCAAGCACCCAGAGGGCGTGGCGGTGGTCGGCCATGCGGATGGTCCACTGATAAAGGCGTTGCAGCATCGAGGCATTCTTTCCCTTGGTTGACCGCGAGACACCACGCAGGGCGGGTGGGGTCAAGGTCTGTGCGGCGGCAAGATGTAAAAAACCCGGTTTGGGCACTGGACGCGGGCCGCAGCCTTCGCTAGAGATTCGCGCGGGCCCAAGTGGCGGAATGGTAGACGCAGGGGATTCAAAATCCCCCGCTGGTAACAGCGTGCGAGTTCGAGTCTCGCCTTGGGCACCACCCTGCTTTTGCAGGACTTTCCGTAAGAATACCGAAAGTGGGGATATGCAGTTTCTCCAGTGCGAATGTCCCCCGCGTCAGCTTGATGGTGGACGTGCCTGGGCCTGACGTTCGCGGGCTTATGTGCGTTGCTTTGGCCGGATGTCCTCCAGCACTGCGTAGAACGCCGGGAGCACCAAAAGGATCAGCACCGTGCTGCTCAGCAGGCCGAAGACGATCGCAATCACCAGCGGTTTGAGTGTTTGCGCCTGTGTGGAGGTTTCCAGCAGCAGCGGCGCCATGCCCATGATGGTGGTCGAGACCGACACGAAGATCGGGCGGAACCGGGCACGCACGGCCTCTCCGGTGGCCTCTGCGGCCGAAAGACCTGCGGCGCGGCGCAGGTTGACCACGCCGATGAGAAGGATCGCGTTGTTCACGACAATCCCCGCCAGCGACGCAGCCCCCACCAGTGACGGCATCGAAATGTTGTAGCCCATCAGCACATGACCCCAGATCACACCTAGAAAGGCGAGCGGAATCGTCAGCATGACGATCAGCGGTTCGACATAGCTGCGGAACTGGAAGCTGAGGACGATGTAGATGCCGATCAATCCGATCAGGAAGCCGCGCAGGATCGAGCCGACGGTTTCAGCCGAATTCGCGGCCTGCCCCCCGATCTCAAAGTCAAGGCCGGGCGTGGCGGTGACGAGATCGGGAAGGAAGCCCGCGGTCAGCCGCGCGGTGATCGCGTCGGCATTGCCGATCCGGCCATCCACATCGGCCGAGACGGTCAGGTTGCGCAGCCCATTCCGCCGGGTGATGCTGCCCCAGCCGCGCGCCTCGGTGATGGTCGCAATGCTGGCCAGTGGGACGGTGCCACCGCCGGGAAGGGCAATCTCGACGTCGCTCAGGTCGGCATGATCGACGCGGTCGGTGTCGGACAGGCGAACCTCCAGATCCCACGCCAGGTCGCCGCGCCGGATTTCGGCAAGCTGCGTGCCAAGGAAAGCCGCGCGCACCTGTCCCGCGACGTCCGCGGCACTCAGCCCAAGGGCCTCTGCCCCCGGTGACAGGATCAACCGCAATTCCGGCGCGCCCGGACGCAGGTCGAGGATCGCGTTGCGCACGCCTGCGTAGGTTTCCAATTCGGCCAACGTGGCCCGGCCCGCCGTCTCCAGCGTGTCAAGGTCGGAATGGGTCAGGCGCAACTCCAGGGCGATGCCCTGTGGGCCGATGCCCGGTTCGGTCAGGATCAGAGAGGTGACGCCGGGCAGCAGCCCGATTTCCGCGCGCCAGCGGGTGACAATCTCGTCCAGCGTGCTGGCGCGGGTCTCGGCGCCCAGCAGGTCCACGGCGATAGTGGCGACATGGGCGCCGTTCTCGCCAACCGAAAGGTTGCGGCCCATGCGGGTCATGCGGCGGATCACCAGCGGTTGCGCATCGGGCTGTTCGGGCGTCAGCTGGGCGTTTACCCGGTCAAGCGCCGCTTCGACCTGTGCGACCGCTTCGCTCGTGCGTGACAGGGGCGTGCCCGCAGGCAGCAAAAGCCGCGCCTCAAGGACGTCGCCGTCGATCTCGGGCATTGCCTCGCGTTTGACGACACCGCCGCCCAACGCGCCCAGAGTGATGATCAGCGCCGCCGTCGCCAGCCCCACGACCAGCCAGCGCCCGCGGATCGCGGCATCTGCAAGCCGGCCCACACCGCCTTCGCGCAGCGCGTCAAAGGCGTCATCAAAGCGGCGGTGGAAGCGTGACGGCTCGGCCTCTTTCAAGCCGCGCGCAAGGTGGTGCGGCAGGATGAAGAAGGCCTCGATCAGCGAGGCGGCAAGGGCCGCCACCAGGACAACCGGCAGAACCTCGAGCACCGCCCCCAGATCGCCCGCCAGAAAGGCCAGCGGCAGGAACACGGCCAGCGTGGTCAGGAAAGACGAGACAACGCCGGGTGCCACGGCGGCGACGCCCGCAGCCACCTTTTCCACCCTGACGTCCTTGGTGGTATGCACCGCGATGGAATCCGCGATCACGATGGAATCGTCCATCACGATCCCGATCGCCATAAGAAGCGCCACCAGCGTTATCATGTTCAGGCTGAGTCCGGTCAGCCCCATCCAGACGAAAGCACCGGCAAAGGCCACCGGCAGGCCCATCGCGGCCCAGATTGCAAAACCGGGGCGGAAGAACAGGCTCATCACGACCACGACCAGCACAAGACCCATCGCGCCGTTCCGGATCAGCATGAACAGCCGGTCGCGGATGATCGAGGTCACGTCCTGCACCACTTCGACCCTGATCGTTCCGGGCAGGCGCGCGGTCTCGTCCTCGACCAGAGCGGCCACGCCGTCCAGCACGCGCAGCGCATCCGCGTCGAGCGCCTTGGCCACGTCGATCAGGATCGCGGGGGTGCCATCCACGAAGGCGCGCTCGAAGGGCGGCTCGAACCGCTCTTCTATCACGGCCACGTCACCCAGCGTCAGCGTCGCGCCATTGGGCAGGACCAGCACGGGGATCGTGGCGAGCTCCGTGGCCGTGTCGCGCTCGGCCGTGAATCGCAGGGTCAGATCGGCACCCGGTCCTTCCAGCGTGCCGGTGGGCAGGTCGATGTTCTGGGCGGCGATGGCGGCGGCCAGTGCCGCCGGGGTCAGGCCGTGGCTGTCCAATACGGCGCGCGTGGCGGTGACCGAGAGTGAGCGTGTGCCCAGCCCGCTGCGTAGGACCTTTGCCACGCCCGGCAGCGCGGTCAGGCGGTCGGACAAGGCATCGGCGTAACGGTCCAGTTCGCTCAGCGGCAAATCCCCCGATATGGCGACGGAGCTTACGGGCGCGGTCCGGTGTAATTCGCGCACGATGGCGGGGTCGGCCCTGTCGGGAAATGTATCAATCGCAGAAACTTCGGTCCGCAGCGAATTCACAAAGCGCAGCGCATCGTTGCCGGGGGCCATGGTTGCCACGGCACGGGCGTGGCCGGTCTGCGCGGTGCAGGTAAAGGTTTCGAGGCCCTCGACCCCCTGCACCCCGTCCCAGAGCGGCCCGCAGATCGCGCCTTCGACATCCTCGGCGGCGGCCCCGCGATAGATCAGCGTGACCTCGGCCTCGACCGCGCGGAAATCCGGGAAGGTCTCGCGCAAGAGGGTCGGGGCGGCAAAGACACCGGCGGCAAGGAACAGCAATAGCAGCAGGTTGCCCGCCGTCGGGTGGCCGGTAAACCAGCGGATCATTCCGGGGCCTCGATGGCGGTCAGGGCCATGCCGGGGATCGCGGGGGCGATATCATCAAGGATCACGCGGTCGCCGGGGGCAAGGCCGCCGCTCAGCACGACGCGCCCGTCCTGTGCAAAGGCCGGGGTGACGGGGCGCAACTCCAGCAGATCACCGGCGCCCGCAAGGCGCACCGTCCCGGCATGAAGCGCCGCCTCGGGGATTGCGATGGCGCCGGTCAGGGGGGCACCCGCGAAGGAAAGCTGCACCTGCATATTGGGCACCAGCGGCAGGCGGCGGGGCGGGTCTGCGTCGGCATAAGGGGCGTTTACGGTCACCACGACGGGCACGGTGCGGGCGCGCGCATCGAGCGCACCCTCGATCCGGCTGACGCTGGCAGGCCAGACTTGCGCCGGGTCAGACAAGGGGCTGAGCGTCACGGCGATGTGTGTGGCGGGCATGTCGCGCATCATGTCCGAAAGGGTCATGCCGCCGGGCAGGTCGCCAACGAGGCGGCGAAACCTGTCGATAGGCAGATGCGCCACGACCTCGGCTGTGGCTATACCATCGGCACGGATCACGACCTGACCGGGGGCGATGGTCTGAAAGTGTTCGGCATTCACCTCGGTCACACGCAGATCGAAAGGCGTTGTCAGCGTGGTCCGCTCAAGTGACCGCCGTGCCCGCGCGATGGCGGCCTGCGCGCGCGCGGTCTGTGCGGTAATCCGCGCCTCGCGCGACGGGATCAGGGCCAGTGCGTTTTCCAGTTCGGCCACAACGCGACGGGCCAGAAGCGTCGCACGCTCTGCCTCGTCGGCGCGGGCCTGTGGGGCGGTTCCCTGTTCGGTCAGGGTGCGGGTGCGGGCCAGATCGGCCTCGGCCAGGATCAGCCGGTCGCGTTCCAGTGCCAGAATGCGGGTGGTATTGGCGGTTTCGGTGGTCAGTTGCCTGTCCTCTGCGGCAAGGGCGGCGAGATCGGCCTCGGCCTGCGCCAATGCCAATTCGTAATCCGCCGGGTCGATCCGCAGGACCTTGGTCCCGGCCGGAATCAGGCGGCCAGGCTCCAAATCAGGATGTCTCCAGATGACCTCGCCCTGGACCTCGGCCACGGCGACCCAGGTGTCGGCCGCCCGCAGGTTGCCCCAGGCGCTGGCGGTCGGGCGGATATCTTGCGCCGTGACCCGCATGACCCGGACGGGCAGGGCGGGCGCCGCGCCCTCAAGTTGCGCGGGGCCGGGCGCGGTTGCGATCATCCAGGCCGCCGCAGCGATACCGAGGGCAATGGGCGGGAGGGCGAGAAGCGGTGCGAGACGCATGGGATCAATCCTCGACCCGGCGCATCCGCACCAGTGCGCCGCCACAATGTGCAACCGTCCTGCTGACGGCCATTAGGACCATCAGCGCATGAAAAGACAAACGGGGCGGCATCGCATCTCTCAACAGACATTTCTGCGCGATCAGCCGTGTCGTGGCGGGCATGACGGGGATCCTTTCGGTCGGGTCGGCGCGGCGGGCGATGGTGGTTGCCGTTGTTGGTAGTATATGTTAGTTACTTATAACTAACAAGGGAGTGTTTCATGACCGGCCGTCAAAGTGCAGAAGATCGCAAGGCGCAGATCGTCGCCGAGGTGCTGCGGCTGGCAGATGAGATCGGGCCTGATCGCCTTAGTACCACTGATGTGGCCCGTGCGATCGGTCTTAGCCAGCCCGCGATCTTTCGGCACTTCCCGACCAAGAGTGCGCTCTGGCTGGCCGTCGCCGAGGATATCGCCATGCGCCTGCGCGATGCATGGGCCGACGCCGGGGCGCAGGCCACGACCCCAAGGGCGCGGCTGAAGGCGCTGATCGAGGCGCAACTGACCGCGATTGCCGAAAGGCCCGCCCTGCCTTCGATCCTGTTCTCGCGCGAGTTGCAGGTCGATAATCCGGCGTTGCGGGATGTGTTTCACGGGCTTCTGGGGAGTTTTCAGGTTCACCTTGTCGCGGCGATCCGGGATCAGCAGCGGGCGGGCGGTCTTCGCGCTGACATCAGTGCGCAGGATATCGCGATCTTGCTGACCTCACTCGTGCAGGGCGTGGCGATCCGCTGGACGCTGGGGGCGCGCGCCTTTCCGCTGGTGCAGGAAGGATTGCGGCTGTTTGACGTTCAGTTGGCGCTATTGTGCACAAGCGGGGTTGTGGCGCAGGACTAAGGCAAATCCGGAGCGGCGCAGCGCACGTTTGCTTGCCTGCGCGTTCAGGCGGATGCTGTCGGCGGCGAGGCCGGGGAGCGTCGGTGCATCAGACGTTTTCGGGGCGATAGACGCAATCGGCCAGCGTGCTGCGGTTGAGATCGGCGATAAAGACGGCTTCGGCATGCGCAAGCCGCGCCTTCAACTGGCACCGCGGGGTGAGGATGCAGGTATTGCCCGCCGTGCCAAAGCATTCCACCAGCGCCTGATCGGCTTCCAGCACCGCCACAACATCGCCCAGCCGGATTTCCTCGGGCGGGCGGGCCAGTATCGCGCCTCCCCCGCCGCCGCGCCGCGTTTCCAGAAGGCCCGCGGCGGAAAGGGCCGAGATGACCTTGGCCAGATGGTTGCGTGACACCTGAAATTCGCTGGCAAGATCGGCGGCGGTAAAGGCGCGTGCCGGGGCGCCGGCCATGCGCATCAAGACGCGCAGCCCGTAATCGGTAAAAGAAGTGAGGCGCATGGTCGCGTTCCTGATTTGGTATTTACATTGCGTATTACAGTGGGATAATCGGTAAATCAAATGCCAATTCATGCCAGCTGGACCGACCATCAATGAAGGACGTGCCATGAAAGACGATACCACCATTAAGGTGCCGCAGGAAACCGGCGCGATGATCGAACATCCCATTGCGGCGATGCGTGCCGGGCATGATGATCACTTCGAAGCCGCCACATGACCAAGGGCCGCACATATGCGTCGCCGCCCTGCATGGCGGCAGAGGTCGACCCCACGTATTTCGATCCGCTTGCGGTTGATTCCGTTCAGTCACGCGACGTGGCGCGTTGGCGCCGTGCGGAACGGTTACGGCTGGCCGGAGTGAGAGAGGCCTTGGGTCAGGCCGGGCGGGCAAGCGTTTCGGAGCGGATCGGGCGAAATCTGGAACGGGTCCTGACCCAACGCGGGATCGGACAGGGAACTGTCCTTTCCGGGTACTGGCCGATCAAGGGAGAACCCGATCTGCGTCCGCTTCTGAGAGACCTGCATGATAAAGGCGTCACCATCGCGCTTCCGGTCGTCGAAACCCGCGCCGCCCCTTTGATCTTTCGCCGCTGGACGCCCGAGACGAAAATGGTGCGTGGTGACTGGAACATTCCCGTTCCCCCGCGCGAGGCCGCAGAGTTGACACCCGATGTCGCGCTTGCTCCCTGCCTTGGCTGGGAGGGTGAGTGCTTTCGGCTGGGCTGGGGCGGGGGATATTTCGATCGCACGCTGGCCGTGCTTGACCCGCGCCCCCTGACCATCGGTATCGCGCTGACGGCCGCGCGCCTGACCACGATCTATCCGCAACCGCATGACATCCCGCTCGACCTGATTGTGACCGAGGATGGTTTATCTGCCGAAAGGACGGCTCTGACATGAACACAGGAGATCCCGCAGTGTCGCCAATGCCGCTACCGGGCAGCGGGATGATCTCGCGTCTGGCCTGTGGTGTGGCTCAACCGATCCTGACGCGGATCGTGCGGCGCATTGCGGCGCGGCATCCGTCACTCTTCGCCCGCCTTGGCCCACATCAGGGCACCGATTTCCTGATTGATCCGGTTGACCTTCCCTTTGCGCTGCATCTGCGCCCCGATCCGCAGGCGCTGGTGTTTCGCGCCGTACCCCGCAATGCCGCGCCGGTTGTGGGCGCAGCGATCCGGGGGCGGTTCATGCTGCTGCTGGAACTGGTTGATTCCGAAGAGGACGGCGACGCCGCTTTTTTCTCGCGCGATCTTGAGGTCACGGGCGACACTGAGGCAGTGGTGCGGTTGCGTAACGCGCTGGATGATATGGACGGCTCGCTGGCTGAGGAGACGGCTGCGATGTTCGGCCCGCCCGGACGGGCCATTCTGGCCCGTTTGCGGCGCGGATATACCCCCGACATGAAAAGGACCTGACCCGAGATGAGCCTTGCTGAACTGATCTGTCCCGCCGGGACGCCCGCCGCGCTGCGCACGGCCGTGGATGCCGGTGCCGACGCCGTCTATTGCGGGTTCCAGGATGCGACCAACGCCCGCAACTTTCCCGGCCTAAACTTTACGCCTGATGAACTTGCCGAGGCAGTGGCCTATGCCCACGCCAAGGGCACCAAGGTGCTGTTGGCGCTGAACACCTATCCGCCGGCGGGCAAGGTCGACCTGTGGCGTCACGCGGCCGATCTGGGCGCGCGGTATGGCGTGGATGCGTTCATCGTCGCAGATATGGGCGTTGCCGACTACATCGCGCGCAACCATCCGCAGGTGCGGCTGCATCTCTCGGTACAGGCGGCGGCCTCCAGCCCCGAGGCGATCCGGTATTATTGTGAGAATTTCGGCGTCAGGCGCGTGGTGCTGCCGCGTATCCTGACGATCCCCGAGATCCGCCAGATCCGCACGGAGATCCCCTGTGAGATCGAGACCTTCATTTTTGGCAATCACGGGCTGATGGTGGAGGGACGCTGTAGTCTGACCAACTATCTTACAGGCCAGTCCACCAACATGGATGGTGTGTGCTCGCCGGCTTCGGACGTTGAATACGCCCGCCATGAGGATGGCTCGATGTCCTCGCGGCTGGGGGAATTTACCATCGACCGCTTTGGGCCCGACGAAAAGGCGGGTTATCCCACGATCTGCAAAGGCCGGTATGCCGCGCCGAACAGGCCCGAGGGCTATTATGCCTTCGAAGAGCCGATAAGCCTGAACCTGTCGCGGCTTTTGCCCGAGCTGATCGACGCGGGGGTTCATGCCTTCAAGATCGAGGGGCGGCAGCGGTCCAAAAGCTATGTCCGTAACGTGGTCAAGGCTTTCCGGGCAGCAGTCGATGACATCCGTGCCGGTCGTGAAGCCAACATGGCCGATCTGGTCGCCCTGACCGAGGGGCAGAAACAGACGCAAGGCGCGTTCGAGACGAAGAAATGGCGGTGACACCGATGACGACAAAATTGACACTCGGACCTATCGCCTATCACTGGCCTGCCGGGACGCGGCGGGATTTCTACGCGCGCATCGCCGATGAATCACCGGTGGACGAGGTCTATCTCGGCGAGGTGATCTGTTCCAAGCGTGCGCCGTTTCACGAAGCCGACCTGCCCGAGACCATCGCGCGACTGGAACGCGGGGGCAAGACGGTGATTGTCTCGACACTGGCCGAGGTGATGCTGAAACGCGAGCGTAAGGCGACCAACGACCTGTGCGCGATGGAAACCCCCGAGATCGAGATCAACAACGCGGCGGGGCTTTATGCGCGGGGCAGGCAGGCGCACCGCATCGGTCCCTTCATGAACGCCTATAACGAGGCGACGATCGCGTGGATGGCCGGGCAGGGCGCAACCCATGTCTGCCTGCCGACCGAATTGCCCGGCCCGGCCATCGCGGTCGCGGCCAAAGCGGCCCGCGCCCTGGGATTGGGTGTCGAGGTGCAGGTGTTTGGCCGGGCCTCGCTTGCGGTGTCGGCGCGCTGCTACCACGCGCGGGCGCATGGGCGGACCAAAGACAATTGCCAGTTCGTCTGTGAAGGCGATGCTGACGGAATGCCGCTGCGCACCACCGACGACCATGCGATCTTGCGGGTGAACGGGATACAGACCCAATCCGAGAGCTACGTCGATCTGTTACCCGAGGCGGATCGTTTGCTCGCCGACGGGGTGACGCACCTGCGACTCATGCCGCAGGATGTGGACATGGTGGCGGTCGCGGGCGTGTTCCGCGACAGGCTGGACGGAAAGCTTTCGATGGATGAGGCCGATGACTGTCTTGGGCGTCTTTGCGGCGCGGTGCCTCTCAGCAACGGGTTTTATCACGGTGCGGCAGGGTATCGGCGGATCGCGATGGCATCGCCTGCCTGACGCTGCATAAAAGCATCACGGATGACTCGATAACCGAACAGTTGAGGGCCTGATCACGCAGACGAAAGTGCAAGAACAATGTCTGCGAATCATCCCTTTGTCGCGGCTGTCGGTTTATTTGTTTCCATTATTTGGATGATGGAGGCTGAAATTAGCGATTGCCTCACGATCAGGCCACAACCCATTAAGGATGTGGCCAAAATATGGCGGAATTTGGGGCACGGCGTTCTCGATATCAGGTTGGAAACAATTACACGCAAAACGTGTTTGCTAGCCGGTTTTATTTCGGATTTCAGCGGGAAAACCCTATTTTGTGGAAAAGTTCGGCTCATATGTGAAACAATTTCGCCCAAAAGATGTGGCGCCCAGATGATAGAAGCTCCGAATTCCCGGCATTTCAGACATGTTTTTGACGCCTTTCAGTCAAAATTCCCTTTGGAGTTGCTTCTCCTTTAGGTAAAACGAACTCAGCCCAACTGGGGGGCGATGTCTGTAGGTCGTGGGGGCGGCCGCACAATTTTACGCACCTTTCGGTGCGGCAAGGGGTGCGTTCGCTGAGTTGTATTAAACAACGCATGAATGTCACGTGACGCGGGGTCAATTCCGCAGTCTGTCATTGTCGACCTCGGCAATTTCTCTCTTGTAATTTTTGTGCAGGTCGCCGTGCGCCAAAACATCGTCCGCGAGATGAAATTTATTCATAGGCTCAAAGCACGTGTGTGTCCGAGTGTTATAGGAGACGAAAATGCCGATTAATAAAGTGGAAGGCGACAACGCCGGGAACCGGATTGATCTGGATTATGCTGCGGACGTTGACGGTGATCGCATTGACAACAACGATGCGGCGGACGGCTCCAATGACGATGTGGTCGACGGGTTTGGCGGTGATGATACGATCCTTTCCGAAGATGGAAACGACACGGTTTACGCCGGGTCGGGCAATGACAGTGTAGAGGGCGGCGCAGGCAACGATGTCATCTATGGCGATAGCAACAGCCTCGACAGCGGCGGTCGCGAAAGCTTTGAATGGGACCTGGCGCCGGATCCGGATGGGCCCGCCCCGATCGAAGGCGGCGACGCGATCACGGCTTTCACGCAGAATACCGGTACTGTCGATGTCACCTTTTTTCAGCTGACAGCCACAGGGCCCAGCACGACCGAGTTTGCGTCCAACCCGCAGACCGTCGACGGCATCGACACCGGCGGCGCCCCGGCGGACCCCAACAGTTCGCTTGCAGCCGACCTTGGCAACGAACACACATTCACCGACCTCAAGCTTGAGTTTTCAGAAGGCGTCGAGAATATTTCGTTCCGGATAAATGACCTGGACGGCGATGAGAATATTCGTGTCTATGCGTTTGATGAATTCGATAACCTTGTTCCCGTGACGCTGACAACCGGGGCATCTGTGGTGGCCACCGGGCCGGACACTGCCGAAGGATCCGGCTCCAGCTCCACGCTTGGTGATGATGCGGCGGATAATTCGGTTCTGGTCGATATTGCGGGGCCCGCCGTGTCGCTGGTGATCCGCTATGCGGAATCTGGTCCGGATTCGGACGGGATCAACGTGACGGACGTCTATTTTGATGCGCCGGGCGGCGTCATCGACGCCGGCGCGCCGGGCAATGACACGCTTTTGGGCGGTGACGGCGACGATAGCCTGTTTGGTGAAGAGGGCGATGACGTTCTGACCGGCGGCGCCGGGGCCGATTTGATTGAGGGTGGCGCTGATCAGGACACGATCATCGGAGGCACCGCAGGCGATGTGGCCGATGGCGGCAGCACCGGCACCGACTATGACACCCTTGACCTCAGCGGTTCTGGCCCGCTGCGGGTGGTTGACGAAACCGTCGATCCTGACGGCAATTCTACCTCGGGCCGGATCGAATTTCTTGATGGTGACGGAGAAGTCACCGGCGAAATGACCTTCCGCGAAATCGAAAACCTCATTCCCTGTTTCACTCCGGGCACGGCGATTGCCACGCCGCGCGGTGAAAAGCTTGTGGAAGAGTTGCAGGTTGGCGATCGGATCATCACGAGGGACAACGGTCTTCAGGAAATCCGCTGGATCGGTCACCGGGCGCTTGGCGGTCAGGATCTGATCAGGTCACCGCATCTCCAGCCGGTTCTGATCCGGGCGGGAGCGCTTGGCCAGGGGTTGCCGGAACGTGACATGCTGGTCAGCCCGCAGCACCGGATTCTGCTGAACAACGAACGCGCGGCGCTTTACTTTGAAGAACGCGAGGTTCTGGCGGCGGCGAAACATCTGACTGGTATGGACGGTGTGGACAGGGTGGAAAGCAGTGGCACCACCTATATCCACTTCATGTTCGACCAGCATGAGGTCGTGCTCTCCAACGGCGCCTGGACCGAGAGTTTTCAGCCCGGCGAACAGGTTCTGGATGGCATGGGCAGCGCACAGCGCGACGAGATCTATGATCTGTTCCCGGACCTGCGCGAGGTCAAAGGCATCGAGGCCTATCAGGCGGCGCGGCGTTCTCTCAAGCGGCACGAAGCACGGTTGTTAGTCAAATAGGTCACCCGGTTTGCAGCCGGTCCGCCCATTCCCCTTGGGGATGGGCTGACCAGAAATCGGTTGCGGGGGCTGATCCGGTTTCGAAATAGCGAACAATCCCGGTCAATGGCCGGGATTGTTTGCGTGAATGGGTCAGAAAACGAGGTTAACGCCCGCTGCGTGCCCGCCAAGTGGCCCAGGCCTCGGGCGTATCAAGGTCGGTCGTGGCGTGGGTGCCGGGCAGTTGGATATGCATCACCCGCTCGCTGCGCAGGATCGCGCGCGCGCCCTGATCGCCTGAAAGACGTTTGAGGGCGGGCAAAAGATCCGCAGGGAAAACGACCGGATGACCTGGTGTCCCAGCCTCGTCCACAGCGCGGCAAACTGTTTTGAGATCAAAACCCTGAAGCATTAGGTTAAGGTCGGCGGCGTCAAGGTCTGGCATATCGGCCAGCACCACCATAAGCCCCGATGCGCGTCGGGATTCGGCCCATGCGGCACCTCTTCGGATCGACGCGGCGATCCCTTCGGCGGCCTCGGGCACCTCTTGGAGATGAAGCCGCCCGTCGCTGATGCCCGAGAGTGCCGCGCGGCGCGCGGGGTGATCCGGCGATAGGGTCACCAGCACATCACAGCCGGTTCGCAGCGCCATCATCACCTGCCGGCGCAGCAGTGGCACCCCGTCGATCGGCTCCAAAAGCTTGTCGTGCGGCGCCATGCGCGACGACGATCCGGCTGCGGGAATGAGCAACACGATATCGGCGGGCATCTTAAGTCCTTCCGGGGGCTAGCGGATCAGGTTCATCCTGATCTTGAGCCTGCGGCGCGCCTCTTGCGGCAGGTGCCGGTTGAGATAGCGGTTGACCAGGCCAAAGCTGGCGATCACCGCAAGTGTCAAAAGGATGAAATAGCCGGCAAGGATCGGGTAGGGCACGAAGGGGTTGAAGGTCTTGTCGGCGAAATATTTCGCATAATAGAGCGCGTCGCCGCGTTGCTGCCAGACCGGGAAACCGGAAAAGAACACAAGCGTCGTTGCGTGAAACAGAAAGATCGCCTCGTTCGTATAGGCAGGCCAGGCGAGGCGCAGCATGGTCGGCCAGATGATCCGGCGAAACCGCGCCATACCGGTAAACCCATAGGCATCGGCCGCCTCGACATCGCCCTTGGGGATTGAGCGCAGGGCGCCATAGAAAATCTCGCCCGAGTAGGCGGCGGTGTTGAGAAACAGCACGATCAGCGCCCCCAGAAAGGCCGAGGTCAGCACGTCGAAAAACGGGCTGATCGTCTTGAGGGAGAGGAAGAGGAAATAGGCGAAAAAGAACTGGATAAAAAGCGGCGAGCCGCGAAAGACGAAGATGAACCACTCGGACGATTTGCGCAAAAGCGGATTGGGCGACCCCTTGCCAAGCGCCACCGCAGTGGCAAGCACAAAGCCGGTCAAAAGCGCGAGCGCACCGAAATAGACGTTCCAGATCATCCCCGATCCGATCAGCGTAACCTGTTCGCAGAGGGTGAAATTATCACGCGGCAAAAGCCGCTCGCCGATGCCGATGCTGCGCAGCCCGTAATCCTGAATGGTCTGCAAACAGCTCATGCCGTGGCCTTTCTCTGGGCTTCACCGCCGGTGGTGGCCTGTCCGTGGCTCAGCTTGATCATGAGCTTTTCAAGGAAAACTTCGGAGACCCGGGTGAAGCCGAGGTAAAACACCAGCAGCCCGAGGAAATACCACATCCGCCAGTCGCCATGCGGATATTCAGTGAAGCGCGGGTTGGAGGTGCCGCCAAGTTCGCGCGCCCAATAGACGATATCCTCGACTCCGAGCAGGAACAGAAGGGGTGTCGCCTTGATCAGCACCATCCAGAGGTTGCTGAGGCCGGGCAGGGCATAAACCCACATCTGTGGCACGAGGATGCGCCAAAAGCTTTGGCGGCGCGTCATGCCATAGGCCTCGGCGGTTTCCATCTGGGCGCGTGGCACGGCGCGCATCGCGCCGAACAGGACATTGGCCGCGAAGGCGCCAAAAACGATCGCAAAGGTCAGAACCGCAAGGAAAAACCCATAGGTCTCATGAATCCATTGCGGCGCGGTTCCGAGCGGAAGCTTGGCCGCCTGACAGACCACGAAATCATTGCCCTGACGTATCGGTTTGTCCCAGTCGGGGCAGAGGACCTGATGGCGCGTCCACTCGAACGCCTGATCGAGGGCGATAACGAAAAACAGGAAAAAGGCGATGTCGGGCACGCCGCGCACCACCGATATATAGGATTTTCCGAACCAGCGGACCGGCAAAAGATGCGAACGCGCCGCCATTGCCCCGCCAAAGCCAAAGGCAAGGGCCGCCGGGGCGGTAATTCCGAGCAGTAACAGAACCGTTGCCACCGCATAGTAAAGCTGGATGTGCTTGGTTGTCGTCAAATAGCACGACAACCAGTTCAGCCCTTCAAGCGCGGCAGGATCGGTGCAGAATGAGAACATTGCATCTGGCCTTATCGGGAAAGGGCGGGGCCGGGGGTGGCCACGCCGCAGGGCTTGATCAGAAGGTCAGGCCGATTTCCCACTTCTCGATCATGGCGTTCAGGCTGCCATCGTCCTTCATCGACTGGATCGCGGCGTCCAGCGTGGATTTCAGCTCGGTGTCGCTTTCGCGCAGGCCGAGGCCGACGCCGCCACCGATCAGCTCCAACTGATCGAGGAGTTCAAGACCGGCATCCTCATCGGCGATGGGGGCAAGGTATGCACGGTCGGCAAGAACGGCATCCGCCTCGCCATTGCGGACTGCGGCAACGGTCTCCTCGGGGGTTGCGTATTCCACGAGGGTGGCACCGCTTGAGGCCACGAAAGAGGCCTGGATCGTGCCGGTCTGGGCTGCGATCACGGCCGATGTCACGTCAACACCGCTTGACGCGGCGAGATAGGCCGAGGGGTCGGGCAGGGTGTAATTCTGTGTGAAATCAATCACCTGATCACGTTCATCGGTGATCGACATGCCGGCGATGATGACGTCATAGTTGCCCGAAACCAAGTTGGGGATGATGCTGTCCCAATCATTGGTGACCCATTCACAGGTCAGCTCTGCGCGCTTGCAAAGCTCGTCGCCAAGCTCGCGTTCAAAACCGTCAACCTCGCCCTTGTCGTTGATGAAGTTATAGGGGGGGTAGGCGCCTTCGGTGCCAAGACGGACCGTATCGGCCATGGCAAAACCGGCTGTGAGGGCCAGTGCGGTGGTCGTAAGCATGAGTTTTTTCATTGTTATGTCTCCCTTGGTTGGTACGCAGCCTCAGTCCGGGTTTGTCGAACTGAGGAATTGTTGCAGGCGCGTCGATTTCGGGGCGCCGAAAAGTGTCTCTGGCGGGCCTTGTTCTTCGATCAGCCCCTGGTGCAGGAACACCACATGGTCGCTGACATCGGCGGCCATTTTCATATCGTGTGTGACGATCATCATGGTGCGGCCTTCATTGGCCAGATCACGGATGACGCGGATCACCTCTTGCTCAAGCTCAGGGTCAAGCGCGCTTGTGGGTTCGTCAAACAACAGCGCCTCGGGCTCCATGCAAAGGGCGCGGGCAATCGCGGCGCGTTGCTGCTGGCCGCCTGATAGCTGGGCGGGAAACGCATCGCATTTGTCGCCGATCCCGACCTTGTCGAGATGCTTGCGCGCGGTGGCCTCGACCTCGGCGCGCTCGCGCCCGAGAACGGTAATCGGGGCCTCCATCACGTTTTGCAGGATGGTCATATGGGACCAGAGGTTGAACTGTTGGAAAACCATCGAAAGATTGGTGCGGATGCGCAGCACCTGCGTGGGATCGGCGGGATGCCGGCCAAGGCCTTCACCGCGCCATTTCACCGGCTCTCCCTTGAACAGAATATCGCCCTGCTGGCTGTCTTCCAGAAGGTTGGCACAGCGCAGCACAGTCGATTTTCCCGATCCGGATGATCCGATAAGCGAGACAACATCACCCTTGCGGGCGGTGATCGAAACGCCCTTGATTACCTCAAGTGCGCCATAGGCCTTGTGCAGGTTGCGGATTTCAAGGACCGGTGTCGCATCGGGCAAGGCGGGGTTCCGTTTCGGTTACAATTTTACATTCAGCTGTTAATAGGGCCGAAAAAATGGGCCGATGCAACGTTCAAAACGGTTGTTTTGGCCGCTTAGGTGCCGAAATGGCGTGGACTCCGCTCAATTTGGCGGCGGTGGCGCGGGATTGGGCTGTGCCAGATAGGCCTCTGCGGCGATCGTTGTCAGGCCGCGAAGACCAAGGGTCGCGCGATCCGTCAAGGACAGCCCCGCGATTGCCGCGCCGAGCGCCGCAAAGATCGGCGCCGGATCGCGGCCGGGCGCGGTAATATAGGGCAGGGCGGGGGTCGCTTTCGTGCGGGCAAGCTCACGCAGTTCGGCGGCAAACGGATCATGGCGTTGCATCATCTGCCAGCTAAGGGCGTCGAGCGCGGCGATATCGGCGCGGTTTTCGGCCACCGCACGGGCCGAGGCCCGGTGCGCACCGGTTTGCACGGGGTTTGAAAAGCTGAATCCGTGGGTCATCGCATAGGTCTGCGGGGCGGCCCATCCCGATTGCGAGAGCGCCTCGTTATAGGCAAGGCGCGCGTCTGCAAAACCATCCGGCGTGGTGCGCGGATCGTCGCGCCGAACGACAAACACAGAGTAATAGTGCCCCGGCGGGCAATCCGGCAGTTCCAGTACCGGCGTGCCCACAAGCGTGACCGAACCGTGCAGGCGCGCGCGATAGGGATAGCCACAGGTCTGCGACAGGAGAAGATCGGGGCTTTGCCAGTGATCCCAGGGGGCGGCGCCTCGGATCAGGTGATCCGGGCCATAGCCAAGCTCTGCGCGGACCCCCTGCCAGAGGCGGTCATTGGCTTCCGCCGTCTCAGGGCGATCGTACATCGGCAGGCTTGCGATCATGCGGATGGTGTCATCCTCTGGCGGGCCATTGCGCTGTCGCGATCCGAAACCCCGAGAAGATTCGCGACCAGCCGCAAGAGCGCGTCCTCGTCGGCTTCGCGCACGCCATCGGCCAGGGCCACCTGCCAGAGGGATTCGATCACGGCAAGGCGGTCTTCATAGGCCACGGCATCCTTGATCGCGCGGGTGAAGCGGACGGTATCGGGGGCTTCGGCCTCAAGATATTCGGCCCGCTGGCGCAGCGCCTCGGCATCGGATTTCGACAGCCCGTAGCGCGTGGCGATGATCCGGTTGATGCGAATGATCTCATTGGCGGCATAGTCGCCATCACTGCGCGCCACGCGGACCAGAAGGGCGGTCAGGGCCAGCCGTGCATCCGCATCGGCCAGCGGCTCGGGGGCTGGTTGAACCAGCTTTCTGAGAAAGTCACCAAACATTCCCTAGGTATAGGGCGCATGGCCGGTGGCGCCAATGGCAATTTAGCTGTTTTCCGCCAGGGCGCGGGCGGTCTCGTTGTCGGCGTGGCTCAGGCCCATCGCTTCGCGGGCGGCATCAAGCACCTGCAATTCCTCGGGGTGGCTTGCGCCATCCGAGAGCACCACTTCCCACAGCGCCTCTAGCGCGTTGACGCGCGCGTCGATGCTGACCGTTTCGCGGATCAGATGGGCAAACCTGCTCGTATCAGGGGCCGCGTGTTCAAGTTTTTCGCAGGTGGCGCGCATCTTGGCGGCCTCGATCGGCTTGAGCCCGTAAAGCCGCGCCAAAAGCCGGTCGATCCGCTTGATTTCGGCCACTTCGTAATTGTGATCGGATTTTGCCACCCGGACCATCAGGGCGCCAAGCGCAAGTTTTTCATCCGGTTCGGGCAGGGGCGCCGGTTTGGGGGCGGAAAAGGCGTGCAGGATCCTGTTTATCATGATCTCAGGCTAGCGCCGAATCCGATAGCTCCCAAGTAATTTTTCCGGGAAGTGCAGGATGATTTGAACCCCTGAATGACCTGACCGCTCCGGGCGCCGTAATTGGGTCATATTTGTTCCAAAGAAAACACCTTTTGTCACAGCAAATTGTTCCGACGGTGATCTCGAAATCAGACGGAGCGCTTCATGCCCACCCCCGATACCTTCAACTGGGCAACCTCTTCCGACGCGGATCATTTGCGTGAGGCGCGGTCTTTATCTCCACAAGACCTTTGCGGGTTGATCAGAACCTATGACTGGTCGCATTACCCGGAGCCGGTACTTGGCTGGGCCATGGCGCAAAAGGGGATTGATCTCTGTTCGGCCCTGACCGCCTTTTTCAACGGCGAACCGGAGCGGTTCAATTACATGCCCAAACGCCACGTTCCCGACACCCATCGCGGTGCAGCGCGGCTGCTTGATAACATCTGTGTGCGAATCAATAGCGGGTTCTATCTTGTCTATCCCGGTCATGAACCGGACTCTCGCGGCAAGCTTTTGAAGTGGCTGGAATTTCAAAACACCGACCGGAACGAGGGGCGGTGCGGGCGCTGGATACTGGATGAGCGGATTCTGGAGCCGATGCTGAAAGACGGGCTTCGGTTCGATCTCGGGACAGAAGCGCAACGCTTTAAAAAGCCAAGCCTCTGGCGGGACCTGCTTAGCCCGGTGCTAGAGCTTGGGGTGAACCGCGACCTGTTGAAACACAAACCGCCCCGCACCTGATTGGCCGCGTTTGGGCGGGCCTAGACCAGCCGCGAGGTTTCGATCGCGGCACGGACGAAATCGGCAAAAAGCGGATGTGGCGCGAAGGGCTTGGATTTAAGCTCGGGGTGGAACTGAACCCCGATGAACCACGGGTGATCGGACCATTCCACAATTTCCGGCAAACGCCCGTCCGGCGACATGCCCGAAAATCGCAGGCCAACCTCTTCGAGCTTGGCGCGATACTTGGTGTCCACCTCATAACGGTGGCGATGGCGTTCCTCGATGGCAAGGACCCCATAGACCTCGGCCACTTTCGAGCCTTTTCCAAGGGTTGCGTCATAGGCGCCGAGGCGCATCGTGCCACCCTTGTCGTCCGAAACCTTGCGCTGAACCTTTTCGTTGCCCTGCACCCATTCCTTGAGGTGATAGACGACCGGTTCAAAGCGTTTCTTGCTCGCCTCATGGTCAAATTCTTCAGAGCCCGCATCGGGAAGACCGGCCACGTTGCGCGCCGCCTCGATCACTGCCATCTGCATGCCGAGACAGATGCCGAGATAGGGAATCTTGCGGGTGCGGGCGAATTCTGCCGCCTTGATCTTGCCCTCTGTCCCGCGCTCGCCAAAGCCGCCGGGTACAAGAATGGCGTGAAAGCCTTCGAGATAGGGGGCGGGGTCTTCGGTATCGAACACCTCGGCGTCGACCCATTGCACGTTGACCTTGACCCGGTTGGCCATGCCGCCATGGGTCAGCGCCTCTTTGATCGACTTATAGGCATCTTCAAGCTGAACGTACTTGCCGACGATCGCGACATTCACCTCGCCGTCAAAGTTATGGATGCGGTCGGCCACGTCCTGCCAGACGGTCAGGTCGGGCTTGGGGGCCGGCGAGATGTCAAAGGCATCAAGCACCGCCTGATCTAGCCCCTCGCGATGATAGGCCAGCGGGGCCTCGTAGATGGATTTCAGATCATAGGCCGCGACGACGGCTTCCTTGCGCACGTTGCAAAACAGCGCGATCTTCTCACGCTCCTTTTCCGGGATCGGATGTTCAGAGCGGCACTCAAGGATATCGGGCGCGATGCCAATGGATTGCAGCTCTTTCACCGAATGCTGGGTCGGCTTGGTCTTGAGTTCGCCGCTGGCGGCGAGATAGGGCAACAGGGTGAGGTGCATGAAAATGCACTGTCCGCGCGGCTTGTCATGACTGAACTGGCGGATCGCCTCGAAGAAGGGCAGACCTTCAATGTCGCCCACCGTGCCGCCGATCTCGCAGAGCATGAAATCGACCTCATCCTCGCCGATGGCAAGGAAATCCTTGATCTCGTTGGTGACATGCGGGACCACCTGAATGGTCTTGCCAAGATAGTCGCCGCGCCGCTCGCGCTCAAGAACGTTGGAATAGATCCGCCCGGAACTGACGGAGTCGGTATAGCGCGCGGGCACGCCGGTGAAGCGTTCGTAATGGCCAAGATCCAGGTCGGTCTCGGCGCCGTCGTCGGTCACGAAGACCTCGCCATGCTCGAACGGGCTCATTGTGCCGGGATCGACGTTTAGATAGGGGTCAAGCTTGCGCAGCCGCACCGAAAAGCCGCGCGCCTGCAAAAGCGCGCCAAGCGCCGCCGAGGAAAGCCCCTTGCCAAGGGATGAAACAACGCCGCCGGTGATGAATATATAACGTGCCATGCGCGTGGCGCCCCCGTGATTTCTGCTGTGTGATGTGCGGTAAAGCGCCCGGACCGGCCCTTGAAAACCGAGGGATCACGGGGCTAAACCTTTATAGGATTCGCAACAATAGCGCAAGCCGACCGCAAGATGATGTTGCGGCACCGGATTGGCCATCAATTCTTTGTGGTTAGTCGGCGGTCGGTGTCAGCGGTGCCGTATCGCCGCTTGGCGGCGGCAAAAGCGTGTCCGCGTCGGGCAGGGCGGGAACGCTTGCCTCGGGGGCGGGCGGTGCATCTGTCAGGCGATCAAGCACCGAAACCCCGGCTGCGTTCTGCGCGGCGATGATGGTCAGGGTGATCGAGGTCACGATAAAGGCCGCGGCCAGTATCCAGGTGACCTTGCCAAGCGCCGTGGCCGCGGCGCGCCCGCTGACGGCCCCGCCACCACCGCCCATGCCAAGTCCGCCCCCTTCAGAGCGTTGCAAAAGCACGACGCCGATCAGGGCGAGTGCCAGAAGGAGATGGATGGTAAGGACGACGTTTTCCATGAAGCACGGGCCTATAAGTTAGCTTGGTCAGGCGCTATCTATGCAATTCCGCCAGCCCCCGCAACCCGGCAATGTCGATCACACCCGCGGATCAGCGGGACGTGGCGCGTTTTCAGGCATTTCCAACCGCTTCGGTGACCTTTGGGCGATACACTGAAAACCGGGCAGGACCCGCGGCATGGCCGACAAGGCTGAGCAATGCGCATGTCGCGAATGCAAGCGCGGAACACTCAATATTGCGCTCGGGCGCGTGATCAGAGGTGACGCGGGACCGAGATCGAGAAGGGCTCGGCAGGGTGCAACACCAGATCAAGCCCGAGCTTGAGGCAGACGGCAAGAACCAGCAAGGCCAGAAGAATGCGCAGTTGTTCCGCTTTGAGCAGCAGGCCGACGCGGGCGCCAAGCTGGGCGCCGATCACGCCGCCGACAATAAGCAGCACGGCCAGCACCGTATCGACCGTGTGGCTGTTATAGGCATGCATCATCGTGGTGTACCCCGAGACGAAGATGATCTGGAACAGCGAGGTTCCGACCACGACTTTGGTCGGCATGCCAAGGATATAAATCATCGCTGGCACCACAACGAATCCGCCGCCCACCCCCATGATCGCCGAAAGCACGCCGACGAAGAATCCGACAATAAGCGGCGGGAAGACCGAGATATAAAGCCCCGACGAACGGAATCGGATTCGCAACGGCATCGCATGGACCCAGTCAAGACCGCCCCGCTTGCGTTTGGGGCTGGGGCCCTGCAGCTTTGCCTTGCGCATCGCGTTGAGGCTTTCGATGAACATCAGCGCGCCGATCACCCCGAGAACAACCACGTAGAAGATGTTGACCAGAAGGTCGACCTGTCCGAGTTCGCGCAATGAATTGAAGATGTAGATGCCCACGGTCGAGCCGGTGAGGCCACCAACCATGAGCGCGATGCCCATTGGGAAATCGACGGTACGACGTCGGATATGGGCAAGGATGGCCGAAAAGGACGACGCGACGATCTGGTTCGCCGATGTGGCCACTGCGACGGCAGGCGGGATGCCGATGAAGAACAGCAGAGGCGTAATAAGGAAGCCGCCGCCAACCCCGAACATGCCTGAGAGAAGACCGACAACGAGCCCGATAGAAAGGAGAAGTGGACCGTTTACCGAAACCTCGGCGATGGGCAGGTAAATTTCCATGAGAGCCGGGAATACCTTGTTGCGCAGGCCCTGCACTTACGCCCAAGCGCTGTCGGATGCAAGATAACAGGCACTGAAAACACGCCGCGCGCCCCTAGGGTGCCTCACTCATCCACATCATCCATATCCGCCTGACCCGACAGCTTTCGGCGCACATGGCTCCAGCTCAGGCCGATGCCAAGCACCAGCGAGAGCGCCAGTATCCCGAGCCAGACATTGACCGAGGGGTTGTCAAGCCGCAGGATGCCATAGTCATAGAGCACCCACAAAAGGGCGGCGGCGAGAGCCATGACAAGCCCCATGCCAACCCCCCCGATCGAGCGCAGCGTGGCGCGCAGGTAGATAATGTATCCCACCAAAAGCAAAAGCCCTAGCAAGACCGTCAGAGGCATCTGATCGCCAAACCCCGTTCGTGCCCAGGTCACGTAATTCCACCGGGTCGGATTGAAGGTTGCCGACAATAGGCCAAACGCCATCGCCCAGCGTAAAACAAAGCCCATCTGTCACTCCTTTCCTGCCATTCTCCCCTGATTTGCCCAAGGTGCCGGTTCATGTCCAGAGGCTGCGGCGATTTAGTGGTTTCGTCCGGCGCGGCGCAGGGCTATACGGGCTCCGGTTTTGACCAAATGCCGAGAGGATAATCATGGCAAATGTCGTCGTAGTCGGTGCCCAGTGGGGTGACGAGGGAAAAGGCAAGCTTGTTGACTGGCTCAGCGAACGCGCCGATGTGATCGCCCGGTTTCAGGGCGGGCATAATGCGGGCCATACCCTTGTCATTGATGGCGAGGTGTTCAAGCTCAATGCGCTGCCGTCGGGTGTGGTGCGGGGCGGCAAGCTTAGCGTGATCGGCAACGGCGTGGTGCTGGATCCCTGGCATCTGGTCAAGGAAATTGCCTCGATCCGCAAGCAGGGTGTCGAAATCACCCCGGAAACGCTGATGATCGCTGAGAACACGCCGCTGATCCTGCCGATCCACGGCGAGCTTGACCGCGCCCGCGAAGAGGTCGCGAGCAAGGGCACCAAGATCGGCACCACCGGGCGCGGCATCGGCCCCGCCTATGAGGATAAGGTCGGGCGCCGGTCGGTGCGGGTGGCGGACCTGGCCGACGAGGCAACGCTCGTGGCGCGGGTGGATCGCGCACTTCAGCATCACGATCCGCTGCGCAAGGGTCTCGGAATCGATGCGATCGACCGCGACGCGCTGATCGCCCAACTCAAAGAGATCGCGCCGGAAATCCTGCAATACGCCGCGCCGGTCTGGAAGGTTCTCAACGAAAAGCGCAAGGCGGGCAAACGCATCCTGTTTGAGGGCGCTCAGGGGGCCTTGCTCGATATCGACTTTGGCACCTATCCCTTCGTCACCTCTTCCAATGTGATCGCCGGGCAGGCGGCCACCGGAACCGGCATCGGGCCGGGCTCGATCGATTACGTGCTGGGCATCGTCAAGGCCTATACCACCCGCGTCGGCGAGGGGCCTTTCCCGACCGAACTTGAGGACGAGGACGGCATCCGGCTTGGGACGCGCGGCCATGAATTCGGCACCGTTACCGGGCGCAAGCGCCGCTGCGGCTGGTTTGATGCCTGTCTCGTGCGCCAGACCTGCGCCACCTCAGGGGTGAACGGCATTGCCCTGACCAAGCTTGACGTGCTGGATGGCTTCGAGACGCTGAAAATCTGCGTCGGCTATGAGCTCGACGGCAAACGGCTCGACTATCTGCCGACCGCCGCCGAGCAACAGGCCCGCTGCACGCCGATCTACGAGGAAATGCCGGGCTGGTCCGAGTCGACCGAAGGCGCACGGAGCTGGGCCGATCTGCCCGCCGAGGCGATCAAGTATGTCCGGCGCGTCGAAGAGCTGATTGATTGCCCCGTGGCGCTCCTTTCGACCTCACCTGAGCGCGAGGATACCATTCTCGTGACCGACCCCTTCGCGGATTGAGACTGGAAATGGCCCTGAGCTACAAGGCGCGCCGGCGCTGGTCCCTGGTGATCCTGCTGATCGGGCTGCCGGTCTATCTGGTGGTCGCGGTCAGCCTTGTCGGCCTGCTGGACCGGCCCGCCTTCTGGCTCGAACTGCTGATCTACGTGGGGCTTGGGTTCATCTGGATCATGCCCTTTAAATTCATCTTCAAGGGCGTCGGTCAGGCTGATCCCGACGCACCTGACGAATAACACCACATGACCCACAAGAAGGGGCGGTCGATAAAGATGCGACCGCCCCTTCTTCTGGGCAAAAACACTCAGATCCGACACGCGCCGCGCAATTCCGGCGCGGCCCCGCTTATCCCCGCATGCGCGCCCCGTCCGCATCAAACAGCGGTTCGGTGATCAAACTCGCGGGATAGCGCTTGCCCAAAATCTCGATCTCGACCGCCAGGCCCTCCTTGGCCTGATCCGAAGGGATCAGGCCAAGGGCGATGGATTTCCCGGCATGGTGTGAATAGCCACCCGATGTGCAAAAGCCCGTCACGTCGCCGTCAACCCATATCGGCTCGTATCCGTTGACATCTGCGTCCTCGGTCTTGACCTCAAAGGCCACCAGCTTACGTTTCGCGCCCGCATCGCGCTCTGCCTCGGCCGCGGCGCGACCGATGAAGTCGCTGTTCTTGGCAAAGCTGATGAACCGGTCCATGCCGGTCTCGGCCGGGGTGTAATCGGGGGAGAATTCGTTCATCCACGAGCCAAAGAACCGATCCAGCCGAAGCGACATCATCGCGCGCATGCCAAAGGGGCGCATGCCGTGCTTTTGTCCCTCGCGCCAGAGTACATCCCAAAGCGCGCGCTGTGCCATCGGATCACAGAATATCTCGTACCCAAGATCGCCGGTATAGCTGACCCGCTGCACGAGGCAGTCGACCATACCGACGGTCACATGGCGGATGTCCATGAACGCCATGTCCTCGACCGTGTCGCGCGTCACGGCCACCAGAACCTCGCGCGCCTTTGGTCCGGCGATCTGGAATCCGTTCAGGCGGTCGCTGATATTTTCGACATGCACCCCTGTCGCCTCATTCATTGCGAACCAGCGCATGTGGACGGCCTGTGCGCCGTATGAGGCGGTGAGCTGGAACGTATCTTCATTGAGGCAGGAGACAGTGAAATCGCCCCATAGCCGTCCCTTGGGCGAGAGCATCGGCGTCAGCGACAGGCGACCGGGCTTGGGGATGCGCCCCGCCATGATCCGATCAAGCCAGCCACGGGCATTCGGCCCGGTGACAAGGTATTTTCCGAAATTATGGACCTCGTTGATACCCACGGCCTCGCGCACGGCTTTCACCTCGCGTGCTGTGGCATCCCATGCGTTCGAGCGGCGGAAAGACGGGGTTTCAAAGCGCGGCTCATCGCCTGTGGCAAAGTAATTGACCACCTCAAGCCCGTATTGCGCGCCCCAGACCGCGCCCATGCGATCAAAGACGTCATACATCGGTGTCTGACGGAACGGGCGCGCGGCGGGCAGTTCTTCGTTGGGATAGCTGACGCTGAATCGTTTCTGATAGTTTTCGATGACCTTGGGCCGGGTATAGCCCGGCGTGATCCAGTCGCCAAAGCGGGCCACATCCATCGCGGTGACATCACGCTCGCATTCGCCTGTCGTCATCCATTGCGCCAGCATGAGGCCGACGCCGCCCCCCTGAGAAAAGCCCGCCATCACGCCGCAGGCAGACCAATAGCCACGCAGGCCTGGCACCGGCCCGACCAGCGGGTTGCCATCGGGGGCAAAGGTGAAGGGGCCGTGAATGACCGATTTGACGCCGGCCTGCTCCAACACCGGAAAGCGGCGATAGGCAAATTCGATACTGTCTTCGATCTTGTCGAGGTTGTCGGGCAGGAGTTCGTGACCGAAATCCCAGGGCGTACCATCGACCGCCCAGGGTTTGCAGGGCTGTTCATAGAACCCGATGCAGAGGCCGCGACCTTCCTGGCGCAGATAGCTTTCACCGGCCGGGTCCATCACATGCGGGTGTTCGGCATCGCGCTCATAGATCTCGGGGATATCATCTGTGACGATATACTGATGCTCCATCGGGTGCAGCGGCAGGTAAACCCCGGCCATCGCGCCGACCTCGCGCGCCCATAGACCGCCGGCATTGACCACATGCTCGGTATGCACCGTGCCCTTGTCTGTCACCACATCCCAGGTGCCATCGCCGCGTTGTTTCGTCTCCTGCACCATGCAATGGGTCTCGATCGTGGCGCCCCCCATGCGCGCGGCGCGGGCATAGGCATGTGTCGTGCCTGACGGGTCAAGGTGACCGTCAAGCGGATCGTACAGCCCGCCAAGGATGCCGTCGGTATTGGTCACGGGGGCGATTTTGGCGATCTCTTCTGGGGTCACGATATGGGTATCAAGCCCCATGTAGCGATGCTTGGCGCGCTCGGCCAAAAGCATGTCAAAGCGGTCGCGGTTATCGGCCAGCGTGACACCGCCCACGTGATGCAGCCCGCAGGACATGCCGGTGATCTCTTCCAGTTCCTTGTAAAGCCGGATCGTATAGCCCTGAAGCGCGGCCATATTGGTATCGCCATTGAGCGTGTGAAACCCGCCCGCCGCGTGCCATGTGCTGCCGCTCGTCAGCTCATCGCGTTCCAGCAGGACCAC
>NZ_CAJXIP010000014.1 GCF_913054395.1 uncultured Roseovarius sp. | reverse complement strand
CCGCCTCTGATGGCCTCTGCACTTGCGGCCGGTGATATCGACGCGTTCTGCGTGGGCGAGCCATGGGGGTCGGTCGCCGTCGATCAGGGGGCCGGGGCGCTGTTGTTGCCGGGAAAGGCAATCTGGGAGTTTGCGCCTGAGAAAGTGCTTGCCGTTCGGACGGACTGGGCTGAGACCGAACCGGATCTACTGGGGCGGCTGATGCGTGCAGTCTGGCGCGCAGGGCGATGGCTGTCGGGGCCGGAAAGCCGCGCCACGGCGGGTGAGATCCTGTCGCGCAGGCAATACCTCGACGTGCCCGCGGAACTGATTGATCGTGCGCTTTCAGGCCATATGATCGTGAGTTCGCGCGGGGATCAGCGCCGCGTGGACAATTTCATGGAGTTCCACGCAGGCGCTGCAACGTTTCCGTGGCGCAGCCAGGCAAAGTGGATTGCCCGACAGATCGGCGCCGAACATGGCACAGGTACGATATCCGATCTCGACGCCGTGGCGTCTGTTTATCGCACGGACCTGCACCGCCGGCATCTGGGGCCTGTTGGTGCCGATCTGCCCGGCGCCTCTGCCAAGCTGGAGGGTGCGATTCGGCACGAAACGCCGGTCGCGTCCGCCGGTGGGAGGCTTATCCTGCGGCCGGATGCTTTTTTCGATGGCCGGATTTTTGATCCCGACAGCCCATAGTGATTATTAATTAAGCAATCCCCTGCCTCAATGCCCCCGTATTTTCGGATATGGCACTTCTCCTGTTTCGCGTGACGCTGCGCTGCGGCATGCTGAGTTAAAGTGTTTCGCAATGGAGTGAGGCACACAAAAACACCTCCCAACGATCGGGATACCCTGAGCAAGGCCGCTCGCTTTCCACCGGTGCATTCGGTGGTCAGTGAACGGCCTTTTTTGCGTTTTAGCCCGCCCCCTTCGGCCACCTGCGATTGAGGGCACCCTGAGAGGAAATCGGGATGAAAAAACTGTTGATTGGCTTTGTCGCCACCACTGCCCTGACCGGCCCGGCGTTTGCCCAAATGCTTGACCTTGAAAAAGACGTTCTGACATTCGGCTTTATCAAGCTGACCGATATGGCGCCGCTCGCCGTGGCCTATGAGCAAGGTTACTTCGAGGATGAGGGGCTGTTCGTTACCCTTGAGGCGCAGGCGAACTGGAAGGTTCTGCTGGACGGTGTGATCGACGGGCAGCTTGACGGCGCGCACATGTTGGCCGGACAGCCGCTGGCCGCGACGATCGGCTATGGCACCGAGGCGCAGATCATCACACCGTTTTCCATGGACCTGAACGGCAACGCGATCACCGTCTCGAACGAGGTCTGGGACATGATGAAGCCAAACGTGCCCACGATGGCCGATGGCCGCCCGCAGCACCCGATTTCGGCCGAGGCATTGGCGCCGGTTGTCGAAACCTTTCAATCGCAGGGCAAGCCCTTCAACATGGGCATGGTCTTTCCCGTGTCGACCCACAATTATGAATTGCGCTACTGGTTGGCGGCGGGTGGGTTACATCCGGGTTTTTACAGCCCCGACAATATCAGCGGCCAGATCAATGCCGATGTGCTGTTGTCCGTAACGCCGCCGCCGCAGATGCCGTCGACCATGGAGGCAGGCACGATCTCGGGCTATTGCGTGGGTGAGCCATGGAACCAGCAGGCGGTGTTCAAGCGCATCGGTGTTCCGGTCATCACGGACTACGAACTGTGGAAGAACAACCCTGAAAAGGTGTTTGGTATCACGGCGGAATTCGCACAGGAAAATCCGAATACCACGCTCGCTGTTACCAAGGCTTTGATCCGCGCCGCGATCTGGCTGGACGAGAATGACAATGTTAACCGCGAGGCTGCGGTCGAAATTCTGGCCCGGCCCGATTATGTGGGCGCGGATTACGAGGTCATCGCCAATTCGATGACCGGGACGTTCGAGTATGAAGACGGCGATGTGCGTGACGTGCCCGATTTCAACGTCTTCTTCCGCCACAACGCCACCTATCCTTTCTACTCTGACGCCATCTGGTATCTGACGCAGATGCGTCGCTGGGGCCAGATTGCCGAGCCCAAGCCCGATAGCTGGTTCGATGAAGTGGCGCGCTCGGTGTACCGCCCGGACATTTATCTCAAGGCCGCGCGGCTTCTGGTGGATGAGGGATTGGCCAACGAGGCCGATTTCCCGTGGGATAGCGACGGCTACAAGGCGCCTACTCCTGCCGAGGACGTGATCGACGGCATCGCCTATGATGGCCGCGCGCCCAATGCTTATCTCGAAAGCCTGAAAATTGGCCTGAAGGGCACTCAGACCGTCGCCGTTAACGCGGTCGTGGACTGATTGCACACCGGCGCGGCATCTGTCCGCGCCGGTCCCCTCCGCCCAGCCATTGAGGACGACAGCTATGACAACGATTGACCAATCCATTCCCGACCCGCGTGACAAGGCGGCCCGCCGCGCGCGTCTGTTTTCGCGCATCAGCACTGCAGACAAGCTATTTCAGGTTCTGGGCCTTGCCTGGCTGACACCGCTCTTGCGTGCGGTCGCGGGTGACAATCCGCGGGCCCAATTGGGTGAAATCTGGCGACTGCTGGCGGTGCCACTTATTGCGATCCTTGGTTTTTTGCTGCTTTGGGGCACGCTGGCACCGCAGGTGCAGACCTCGCTTGGCGCGATTCCGGGCCCGGCGGCCGTCTGGGACGAGGCGGTGACCCTGCATCAGGACGCCAGGGCCAAGGCCGCCGACCGCGCCGCGCATGAGAAACGGGTCGCCGCGCGCAACCAGCGCATGATCGACAGCGGCCAGCCCGATAAGGTGCGCGATATCCCTTATACCGGGTCGCCAAGTTATTACAGTCAGATATGGACCTCTATCCAGACCGTATTCTTTGGCTTCTTGATCGCATCGCTCATTGCAATCCCGCTGGGTATTCTTGCCGGGTTATCGGCCACGGCGAATGCCGCGATCAACCCGCTGGTGCAGATATTCAAGCCGGTCTCGCCGCTGGCATGGCTGCCCATCGTCACCATGGTCGTCTCGGCGGTCTATGCCACCAATGACGGCATGTTTTCCAAGTCGTTCCTCGTGTCCGCCATCACGGTAACGCTGTGCTCGCTCTGGCCGACGCTGATCAACACGGCGCTTGGTGTGGCCAGCATCGACAAGGACCTTGTGAATGTCTCCAAGGTGCTCAAGATGAACATGTGGACCAAGATCACCAAGCTGGTGTTGCCCTCGGCGCTGCCGCTGATCTTTACCGGCCTGCGGCTTAGCCTGGGTGTGGGATGGATGGTTCTGATCGCTGCCGAAATGCTGGCACAAAACCCCGGCCTGGGCAAATTCGTCTGGGACGAATTCCAGAACGGCAGCTCGCAGAGCCTCGCCAAGATCATCGTCGCGGTGCTGACCATCGGCATCATCGGCTTCCTGCTGGACCGGGTAATGTATGCGCTGCAATCGCTCTTCACCTTCTCGAACAACCGGTGACCCGCGCTCAGGTAGCGAAGCGTTAGCGCGAAAGGAAAAATTCATGGGTATCCTGACATTCAAAAACGTCTCGAAAAGCTATGGCGAGGGCCCCGCGACCGAGCATGTCCTCAACGGTATCGACCTTGACGTCGCCGAAGGTGAATTCGTCGTGATCCTGGGCTTTTCCGGCACCGGCAAGACCACGCTGATCAACCTGATGGCCGGGCTGGAGCAGCCCAGCGAAGGCCGCGTCAGGTATCGCGGCAAGCCCGTTACCGGGCCGGGGCCGGAACGCGGCGTGATCTTTCAAAGCTACAGCCTGATGCCATGGCTGACGGTACGCGGGAATGTGGGGCTTGCCGTGGACACGGTCTTTCCCGGGCTGAGCCGCGCAGACAAGGCCGCCAAGGTCGCGCATTACGTGGCGATGGTGGGGCTCAGCCATGCCGCCACGCGCCGCCCGGCGGAATTGTCGGGGGGCATGCGCCAGCGGGTCAACGTGGCGCGCGCGCTGGCGATGAACCCCGAGATGCTGTTGCTGGACGAGCCGCTTTCGGCGCTCGATGCGCTGACCCGCGCCAATCTGGCAGATGAAATCGAAGCGATCTGGCAGGCCGACCGCAAGACCTGCGTCCTGATCACCAACGACGTGGACGAGGCGATCATCCTCGCCGACCGGATCATCGCGCTGAATCCCGACGGCACGCTGGGGGATGAATTTCCGGTCAATCTGCCACGCCCCCGCAACCGGATGGATATGAACAGCAACGACACGTTCAAACGTCTTCGCGCCCAGGTGACCAAATACCTGATGGATGTGGGCATCGAGGCCAAGGTCGAAGAAACACGCTTGCTGCCGGACGTCACGCCGATCCATGGCGTGCCCCGTGCGGTGGCCGCGGCGGCGCAAAGCCCGATCGAACAGCGGTATCTGGATTTCAGCCAGCTTCACAAGGTCTATCCGACGCCGCAGGGGCCGCTGACCGTGGTCGAGGATTTCGATCTCAAAATCAAGAAAGGCGAATTCATCTCGCTGATCGGGCATTCTGGCTGTGGCAAGTCCACGGTCCTGACCATGGCCGCCGGTCTTAACGACATCTCCAAGGGGGTGATCAAGCTGGATGGCCGCGCGGTCGAAGGGGCGGACCCGGAACGCGCCGTGGTCTTTCAGTCTCCCAACCTGTTTCCATGGCTCACGGCCAAGCAGAACGTCGCCATCGGGGTGGATAAGGTCTATCCCCGTGCCAGCCAGGCAGAGCGTCAGGACGTGGTTGAATACTACCTTGAACGGGTGGGCCTTGCCGATGCGATGGACCGCCCCGCCAGCGAGTTGTCCAACGGGATGAAACAGCGGGTCGGCATCGCGCGGGCCTTTGCGCTGTCGCCCAAGCTGTTGCTTCTGGATGAACCCTTCGGGATGCTGGACAGCCTGACCCGCTGGGAATTGCAGGAGGTGCTGATGGAAGTCTGGTCGCGTACCAAGGTGACTGCGATCTGCGTAACCCACGACGTGGACGAGGCAATTCTGCTGGCCGACCGTGTGGTCATGATGACCAACGGCCCCCGCGCGACCATCGGCAGGATCACAGAGGTCAACCTGCCGCGGCCGCGCACCCGCAAAGCGCTTCTGGCGCATCCTGATTACTACACCTACCGGCAAGAGGTGCTCGATTTCCTTGAGGAATATGAGCACGGCAACCAATCGAAAAAGACCACCGGAAAGGCACCCGCTTCGGCGGACGCCGAGCCTGTGGCAGCGGAGTGAGAGAAATGCGTAAGAAACTTGTCGTGATCGGGGCTGGCATGGCCTCGGGGCGGATGCTTGAACATCTGACCGAAGCCCAGCCCGACGCCTGGGAAATTACCCTGTTCAACGCCGAACCGCGCGGCAATTACAACCGCATCATGCTGTCGCCGGTGCTGGCGGGTGAACAGACCTATGAGGGCATCATCACCCATGATGACGACTGGTACGGCGCGCGCGGCATCACCTGCCGTTTCGGCGAGCATGTGGTGAAGATCGACTGTGAGAGGAAGGTGGTCGAGGGCCAGAACGGGCCGGTTCCCTATGACAAACTGGTCATCGCGACCGGTTCGGCCCCGTTCATCATCCCGGTGCCGGGCAAGGACCTGCCGGGCGTGATCACCTATCGCGATCTGGATGACACCAATGCGATGATCGAGGCCGCTGACAAGGGAGGCAAGGCGGTGGTGATCGGCGGCGGTCTGCTCGGCCTTGAAGGGGCGGCAGGGTTGGCAGGGCGCGGTATGGACGTCACCGTGCTGCACCTGATGGGCCACCTGATGGAGCGGCAGCTGGACGAGGCCGCCGGATACCTTCTGCGCCGCGATCTTGAGGCGCGCGGGATCACGATCAAGACGCAAGCGTCAACCAAGGCGATTCTGGGTGCGGGCCGCGCCGAGGCCGTGCTGCTGGAGTCTGGCGAGGTACTGGAGGCCGATCTGGTTGTGATGTCCGTGGGCATCCGCCCCGAGACGCGGCTGGCCACCGACGCCGGCCTGACCGTCGCGCGCGGGATCGAGGTGAACGCGCAGATGCAGACCTCGGACCCGGACATCTACGCCGTGGGCGAATGCATCGAGTTTGACGGCAATCTGTTCGGGCTTGTCGCGCCGCTCTACGATCAGGCCAAGGCACTGGCGCGCAGCCTGATGGACGAGGCCGATGCCTTTGTCGTGAAAGACACGGCTACCAAGCTCAAGGTCACGGGCTGCGATCTGTTCAGTGCAGGCGATTTCGCCGATGTGCCGGGGCGCGAGGATATCGTGTTTCGCGACCCGGCGCGCGGCATTTACAAGCGCCTCGTGATAGAGGGGGACAGGTTGGTCGGGGCGGTCATGTATGGCGATACCGCTGACGGCGCGTGGTTTCACGGATTGATCAAGGACGGCACAGAGATCGAAGAGTTGCGCGAGACGCTGATCTTTGGCCCCGCCTATCAGGGGGGGGCCACAGCGGACCCTCTCTCAGCCGTTGCAGCCTTGCCGCCTGAGGCGGAAATCTGTGGCTGCAACGGCATTTGCAAAGGCACTATCGTCTCCGCTATTGAAGGCGGCGCAACCGATCTGGGCGCGGTCCGCGCCAAGACCAAGGCCAGCGCGTCCTGCGGCACCTGCACCGGGCTGGTCGAACAACTCTTGCAGGTCACGCTTGGTGATGCGTTCGAGGCCCCCACGGCACAGCCCATCTGTGGCTGCACCGATTTGAGCCACGAGGATGTGCGCCGCCTGATCATGACGAAGGGGCTGAAATGCCAGGATGCCGTCTGGCAGGAACTGGGCTGGGCAACGCGCAACGGCTGCCATGTTTGCCGCCCGGCGGTCAATTTCTACCTGCTTGCGACCTGGCCGATGGAGTATCAGGACGACCCGCAAAGCCGCTTCGTCAATGAACGCAAACACGCCAATATCCAGAAGGATGGCACCTTCTCGGTTGTGCCGCGCATGTGGGGCGGGATTACCAACCCGGCCGAGCTTCGCGCGATTGCCGATGCCGCCGACAAATACAACGTGCCCACGGTCAAGGTCACCGGCGGGCAGCGCATCGACCTGCTGGGCGTCGAGGGTGAGGACCTGCCCGCCATCTGGGCCGATTTGAACAAGGCAGGTCTGGTCTCTGGCCATGCCTATTCCAAGGGACTGCGCACGGTGAAGACCTGTGTCGGCACCGATCATTGCCGCTTTGGCACGCAGGACAGCACCGGCCTTGGCATCAAGCTTGAGAAAATCCTCTGGGGTTCGTGGACGCCGCACAAGGTCAAGCTGGCGGTGTCAGGGTGCCCGCGCAATTGCGCCGAGGCAACCTGCAAGGATGTGGGTATCGTCTGTGTGGACTCAGGCTATCAGGTCGGCATTGGCGGGGCCGCCGGCATGGACCTGAAGGAAACCGAACGGCTGGTGGATGTAGCGACCGAACAAGAGGCAATCGACGTCACGGTCGCCTTTGTGCAGCTTTACCGCGAGAACGCGAAATACCTCGACCGGCCCTATAAATGGCTGGCCAAGGTCGGGCTCGACTGGATCCGCACGCGCGTGGTCGATGATCTGGCTGAACGCGCCCGCCTGATCGCCGCGTTCGAGGTGTCGCAAAGCATCTATCGCAAGGACCCATGGGCCGAGCACGCGCAAACCCGCGCGGACAGCTATGCCCCGCTTGCCGATCTGACACTGGAGGCTGCGGAATGACCTGGCTCGACATCGGACATATCGACGACATCCCCCTGCGCGGTGCGCGCAAGATCAAGACGGCGCTTGGCTGTGTCGCCCTGTTCCGCACCGCGCAGGACGAGGTTTTCGCAGTCACCGACCGTTGCCCGCACAAGGGCGGCCCTCTGAGCGAAGGGATTGTGCACGGCAGGTCCGTGACCTGCCCGCTGCACAATTGGGTGTTTGACCTGAACACCGGGCAGGCACAGGGCGAAGACGGGCGCGTCGCCACCTATCCGGTGCGCATCGAGGCGGACCGTATCCTGATCGACGGCACGGCACTTGGGAAGCGGAACGCAGCATGAGCGCGCCCGCAGGTATCCGCTCCACCTGCCCGTATTGCGGGGTCGGTTGTGGGGTCCTGCTTTCACCGGATGGCGCGGGCGGGCTGGCGGTGCAAGGCGATCCCGCGCATCCCGCCAATTTCGGGCGTCTGTGTTCCAAGGGCTCGGCGTTGGAGGAAACCGTGGGAGTGGGGCGCCGCCTGCTGACGCCGCGCGTGGATGGTCGCGAAAGCGACTGGGACACGGCCTTGCAGCATGTGGCGGACCGATTTCGCGAGACGATCGCGGCGCATGGCCCTGACAGCGTTGCTTTTTATGTCTCGGGCCAGATGCTGACTGAGGATTATTACGTCGCCAACAAGCTGATGAAGGGGTTTATCGGGTCGGCCAATATCGACACCAATTCGCGGCTCTGCATGGCCTCGTCGGTGGCGGGCCACAAGCGCGCTTTCGGCACTGACACCGTGCCCGGCACCTTTGAGGATATCGACGACGCCGATCTTGTGGTTCTGGTCGGCTCCAACCTCGCCTGGTGTCACCCGGTAGCCTATCAGCGCCTGCTGGCGGCGCGCAAGGCACGCGGCACCAGGGTGGTCGTGATCGACCCGCGGCGCACGGCGAGTTGTGACGTGGCCGATCTGCATCTTGCGCTTGAACCGGGCAGCGATGTGGCATTGTTCAACCGCCTGCTGGTCCGGATTGCCGAAAAGGGCGCCGTGGACCCCGCTTTTCTGGCGCGGACGGACGGGTTTGACGCCGCCCTGAGCGCCGCGCGCAAGGACAGTGTCGCCGCAACCGGGCTGAACGACGCTGAGATCAAGGCATTCTGCGATCTGTGGATCGGCACAAAGCGCGTCGTGACGATCTATTCCCAGGGCGTGAACCAGTCCACAAGCGGCACCGACAAGGTCAATGCCATCATCAATTGCCATCTGGCCACGGGGCGGATCGGCAGGCCGGGGTGCGGGCCGTTCAGTGTCACCGGCCAGCCCAACGCCATGGGCGGGCGCGAGGTCGGCGGTCTGGCCAACATGCTGGCCTGTCATCTTGATCTGGAAAATGCCGACCATCGCAGCGCCCTGCGCGGTTTCTGGGGTGCCCCCGCGATGCCGGACGCACCGGGGTTGAAAGCTGTCGACATGTTCCGCGCCGTGGGCGAGGGCCGGATCAGGGCGCTGTGGATCATCCACACCAATCCAGCGGTTTCCATGCCTGATGCCGATGCGGTGCGGGACGCCATCGCGCGGTGCGATTTCACAGTTGTTAGTGACATCACCGATGCCACCGATACCGCACGTCTGGCCAGTGTTTTGTTGCCCGCCGCCGCATGGGCGGAAAAGGATGGCACCGTCACCAATTCCGACCGCATGATCAGCCGTCAGCGTGCAGCGCTGCACCCGCCGGGCCAGGCGCGGCCCGACTGGGCGATCCTGGCCGAGGTCGGACGGCGCATGGGCTGGCCCGCGGCCTTTGATTACGCCACACCAGCAGAGATATTCCGCGAATACGCGGCTCTTTCGGAGATCGCAGGACAGTTCGGGCGCGATTTCGATATCTCGGCTTTCGCCGGACTGGAGGATTGCGGATATGCGGCGCTGTCGCCAACCCGCTGGCCAGTAACCGCCACGCGGCAAGGTGGGCGGTTTTTTGGGGATGGCCGGTTTTTTCACGAGGACGGCAAGGCGCGTCTCATACCCGTGACGGCAAAACCACCCGCTGCGCGCACCGGGCCGTGCTATCCCTTCCGGCTGAACACCGGGCGTGTGCGCGACCAATGGCACACAATGACCCGCACGGGGCTAAGTGCCAAGCTCTCCGCGCATCTGGCGGAACCTTTCCTTGATATCCATCCGGAAGATGCCCGCCATCTTGGCATCGCACCTGCCGACCTGGTGCGCGTGACCAGCCCGAAGGGTGCAGCGATCCTGCGCGCACGTCTGACTGATACTGTCCGGCTTGGCGATGTCTTTGCCCCGATGCACTGGACCGGGGAAACAGCACCCTCCGCCCGGATCGACGCATTGATCCCGGCGGAAACCGATCCCCTCTCGGGCCAGCCCGAAAGCAAGGCGGCAGTGGTCGCGGTCACGCGCCTGGACGCTGCGTGGTACGGGTTCGCGATCTCCGATGCGCCGATGCGGCCCGACTGTTCCTATTGGGCGCTCGCGACCACGCGCAACGGCTATCGCGCCGAACTGTCCGGATTACATGCCATCGACAACTGGGAGGTCGAAGCCCGCCGCCTGTTCGGGTTGGACGTGGCCGAAGTCACCATCCTGGAGGATCGCGCGCGTGGTACGGCACGTATAGCCTTGCATGAAAAAGGCCGCTTGCGCGCGGCGTTGTTTGTCGCGCCGACGCCTGTGGCGGTGATGCGCGATTATCTTGCCACGACACCCGGCAGCGACGCGGCGCACATCCTGACCGGGCGTACACCCGCCGACCTGCCTGATCCGGGGCCGACGCTTTGCGCCTGTTTCGGGGTCGGGATCAACACGATCGTAACCGCAATCGAAAGCCGTGGTTTGGTCGATGCGGATGCGGTGGGCGCGGCGCTTGGCGCGGGCACAAATTGCGGGGCTTGCAAGCCCGAGATCGCGGCCCTTTTCGACCGTGCCCTCCTGTGCGAGGTGGCGGAATGAAAATGGCTGACCATGGGCGAGACCTATGATGCTCCCCGGTGATGCCGCACCACTTTGCCGCGCCTGTTGCCATCGGCACGTCAGCATTGGCAGTGGATATGCCAGCGGCCTTGAACGCGCAAACCACAGCGCAGTCTCTTTGGGAGAGACGTGAACATTTTATGCCGCAGGAGACGACCGCATGAAGAGCTTTCCCATGTTCATCCGCACCACAGACCGCCGCGTGATCATTGTCGGCGGCGGCGAGACAGCGGCGCAAAAGGCGTGGCTCATTCTGAAAACGGACGCAAGAATTGTGCTGTTGGCGCATGATCTTGAGCCTGAATTGCAGGGTATCGTGTCCGGGGGGCGTGCCGAATGGCACAGGGGTCCGATCACGGCGGCGCTGTTCGATGATGCCGCCATGGCCTTTATCGGCACCGGTTGTCCTGGCATTGATGTCAGCCTACATGCCCTCGCCCGCGCCGCGCGCTGCCCCGTGAATGTGGTGGATCAGCCCGAAATGTGCGATCTGACCACCCCGGCCATCGTGGATCGCGACCCTATTGTTGTTGCCATCGGCAGCGAAGGTACCGCGCCGGTTCTGACGCGTGATATCAAGACCAGACTGGAAGCCCTGCTGCCGCGCAATATCGGCGGGTTGGCGGCGTTGGCTGGCCGGTTGCGTCCGGCGGTCTCTGCGCGTGTGCCACGGGAACAACGCCGCGCCCTGTGGGCGTGGGTGTTCAAGGGCATGCCGCGCGACGACTGGTCCCGAGGCGAGGAACGCGCAGCGGCCAGATCCATCAAGGCGGCGATCGAGAATGGCGCCCCGCCGACTGGCGCTGCGACGGGCCGTATTGCGCTGGTCGGTGCCGGGCCGGGTGCGCGTGATCTGCTGACGCTGCGCGCGGTTGAATATCTGCAAGAGGCCGACGTGATCTTTTATGATCGGCTGGTTGATGCTGACGTGTTTGAACTGGCCCGTCGGGATGCCAAGCGTGTCTGTGTCGGCAAAGTCGCCGGTGCACATGACTGGCCACAGGACAGAATAACAGCGGCCATCCTCGCCGAAGCCCGCACGGGACGCCGTGTCGTATGCCTGAAATTCGGTGACCCGATGATCTTTGGCCGCGCAGGAGAAGAAATCGCTGCAGCTACCGCAGCAGGTATTCCCTGCGATATTGTCCCTGGAGTTCCGGCGGATTGCGCCGATGCGGCACGGCTGGGGCGGTCCCTGACCGTGCGCGCGACCGAGCCTTTTGTCGCCACTTCAGGGTTTGCGTGACATCGCCCGCGCCGTCGGTCGGGGGTGCTCATCGCATCAGTTCAGTAGGTTGGCGGGCTAATGGACCAAATCACTATGGTGGTTTCGTCGGTAACGTTGGCATAGCGATGCGGTCTGTCGCTGCGAAAGGCAAAGCTGTCACCGGCGTTCAATTGTATATGACGTCCGTCCAGCCAAAGATCGAGCCGCCCTTCGATCACGAAACCGGCTTCCTCTCCACGATGCGTGTAGGCTTCGGCACCACTTGTGGAGCCGGGCGGGAAAATGCATCGCAAAAGCTCGATTTCACCGTCCAGATTCGGGGAAAGCAATTCATCAGTGATGCCGTTCTTGAACGTCAGGCTGCGTCGGCCATCTGCGCGCACCACGGTATCGCGTAATGCCTCATCCTCGTCGGTCTGTGGCGGGAAGAACCAGCTGATCGTTACACCGAGCGCACGGCTGATAGAGTGCAATGCTTTGATCGAAGGACTGGAAATGCCGCGTTCAATCTGGCTGAGATAGCCTTTGGACAGGCCGGTGGCTTTGCTGAGGTCGGCAATCGTCGCATCACGAGCCTTGCGCAATCCCCGGATTTCCTTTCCGACCCGTGGATCGAGATCGGTTACATCTTTCAGGTTCACCTTGTCGCGGTCCCCCTCGGCAAGGCCATCCTTGTTGGAAGGACGCAGGACTTTGGGAAGGTTGTTTACCATTTAAACTCTCTGAAGGTTGTGTCGTGCCGGTTTTAACACCTCTCGCGGGATGCGCAACTCAGTGTGAAATTAAATATACTATAGATCACATTAGTGAACTTTTATATTGATAAGTTCACTAATGGTGCTAATCCTACGGAAACGATTTCTTTGGGGTAGGTGATCGAATGTCAGAGATAGCGGATGTGGTGATCATCGGTGGCGGTGTCGCGGGGTGTTCCATCGCCTATCATCTGGCGGAACTCGGCATTACAAATGTCGTGTTGTGCGAGCGCAAGCAATTGACCTGCGGAACGACATGGCATGCCGCCGGATTGGTCACGCAGCTGCGCGCGACCCGCAACATGACCGAACTCGCCAAGTACACAGGCGAGTTGTTCACCCGGCTCGAAGCGGAAACCGGACAAGCGACCGGATACCGTCAGAACGGCTCTCTCAGGCTCGCAACCCACGAGGCAAGGCTCGAAGAACTGAAGCGCGGCGCCTCAATGGCGCGCAATTTCGGGTTGGAAGCATATGAGGTTTCCCCGGGAGAAATCCGGGAGAGATATCCATTGGTCGAGGTCGGGGATTTGGCCGGCGGCATCTGGATGCCCAAGGATGGTCAGGTCAATCCCGCTGACGTGACCATGGCCATGGCAAAAGGGGCCCGTCAAAAGGGTGTGAAAATCCGGGAACACTGTTCTGTCGCGCGAATCCTGGTCGAGGAGGGGTGCGCACGGGGTGTTGTGCTGACGGATGGTTCAGAGATTTACGCCGAAAAAGTGGTCATTGCCGGCGGCATGTGGTCGCGCGATCTGGCGGGTGACATCGGTGTGTCGTTGCCACTGCATGCGGCCGAGCATTTTTATGTTGTGACAGAACAGATACCTGCCCTGCCAAGAGACCTGCCGGTGATGTTCGTGGGTGACGAATGTTCCTATTACAAGGAAGACGCGGGTAAGATCCTGCTTGGATGTTTTGAGCCAGAGGCCAAGCCCTGGGGGCATCATGGCATCCCGGAAGATTTCTGTTTCGATAGCCTGCCCGAGGATTTCGATCATTTCGAACCGATCCTCGAGATGGCGGTCAGGCGGGTGCCGAAACTGGCCGAAACCGGCATTCAGCTGTTATTCAATGGCCCCGAGAGTTTCACGCCGGATGACCGCTATTTGCTGGGGGAAACGCCGGAAGTGAGCGGCCTTTTCTGCGCCTGTGGCTTTAATTCGGTTGGTATTTTGTCCTCTGGCGGAGTCGGCAAGGCATTGGCGGCCTGGATTCACGATGGGCACCCGCCGATGGAACTGGCGGATGTGGATGTGCGGCGCATGCAGCCCTTTCAGTCCAATAGCCGCTATCTGTTCGACCGCACCAAGGAAACACTGGGGCTGCTTTTCGCAATGCACTGGCCCTATCGTCAGTTCGAGACCGCGCGCGGGGTGCGACGCTCGCCTTTGCATGACAGGCTGCTATCGCGTGGCGCGGTGATGACTGAAGCCGCGGGCTTTGAACGCCCCGGCTTTTTCGCAGGCGACGAACGGTCGCGCGAAATTACCTATTCGTATGGACCACAAAGCTGGTTTGAGGATACGCGCGCCGAATGCCTGAATACGCGTGATAATGTGACCCTGTTCGATCAGAGCTGTTTCGCCAAGTTCGAACTTCGCGGTCGCGATGCTTGCCGCATACTCAATCACGTTTCGGCGGCGAACGTCGATGTAGCGTTGGGCAAAGTGGTCTATACCCAATGGCTGAATGATCGCGGTGGCATCGAAGCCGACGTCACGATCACCCGTACCGCCCCTGATTGCTATCTGATTGTAACGCTCGGTGCGTCGCAAACACGCGATTTTTCATGGTTGCGCCGGTCGATACCGGATGATGCGCATGCCATTGCCACGGATCTGACTGCCGGCTTGCCGATGCTGGGGCTTATGGGGCCAAAGTCGCGGGCTTTGCTTGAAAAAGTATCGGGCGCTGATCTGTCCGATAAGGGTTTTCCGTTTGGTACCAGCCGCGAGATTGAGCTGGGGTATGCCCGTGTTCGCGCCAGCCGTTTGACCTATGTGGGGGAACTGGGGTGGGAGCTCTATGTCGGTGCTGACTATGTGCAGCATGTGTTTGATGTGCTGACAGATGCGGGCGAGGCGTTCGGGTTAGGCCATGGCGGCTATTTCGCGATCAACTCATTGCGTATGGAAAAAGGGTATCGGCACTGGGGGCATGATATCGGTGAAGAAGACACGCCAATGCAGGCCGGGCTCTCGTTCGCGGTGGATTGGGACAAAGACGATTTCCGTGGGCGAATGGCCCTGTTGCAGGCCCGCGAGCGAAGACCCCAGACACGCCGCCTGATCCAGCTCAGGCTGGAGGTGCCGGAAAATCCACCGTTGCTTTACCACGAAGAACCAATCCTGCGCGACGGTGTGATCGTTGGTTCGGTCACGTCCGGCGGATACGGGCACCGCATCGGTGCGTCCCTGGGGATGGGCTATGTCGAACATGGCGACGGGGTAAGTTCAGAGTTTTTGAATACCGGGCAGTTTGAGGTCGAGGTGGCGCTTCGGCGCTATCCGGTCTCGGTTCAGTTCAAGGGGTTTTACGACCCGGCCAATGATCGCATTCGCGGACAAGAGAAGAAAGGGATCACGTGATGGGTGATGTGATGCAACGTATGAAAGACCTCAGCAACCATGTGTATATCGACGGCGCGTTCCGATTGAGCAGCGGGAGCAAATCCTGTGATGTGATCGAACCGGCGACCGAAATCGTGCTGGGCTCGGTCGCGCAGTCCCCGAAGGCGGAAATTGACGAGGCGCTGGAGAGTTGCAGCAAGGCGCAGAAACACTGGTGGCGTAACTTGTCGGCCCTCGACCGGGCGCATGCAATACATCAGGTCGCGGACAGGCTTGACGAAATGCGGCCCATTCTGGCCGAGGCGATGACCCGCGAGATGGGCAAGCCATACAAGGAATCCGTGGACGAAGTGAACTGGAGCATCCATTCACTGCGCTATTCGGCCGAGCTGGGCAGAAACGAACAGGGCCGGGTCATGGGGCCTGCTGTCGCAGGTCAATTCCATTATACGCTGAAACAGCCCTGCGGCACCGCTGCATTGATCATGCCGTTCAACTACCCGTTGGTGTTGCTTTGCTGGGAAGCCGGGGCGGCCCTGGCGACCGGCAATGCCGTGATCGTCAAGCCGTCTGAATACACGACATTGACCACGCTGTTGTTCGCCGAAGCACTCAAGAGCCTGCCTGAAGGATTGTTCCAGATTGTGACCGGCGGGGGCGATGTGGGGGATCACCTTGTACGCCACCGTGACACCCATGTTGTCGCATTTACCGGAAGTGTGCCGGTCGGGCGCGCGGTTGCCAAAGCGTGCGGTGAGCTGATCAAGCCAAGCCTGATCGAAACCTCTGGCAATGACCCGTTCCTGATCATGCCATCCGCACCCCTGGATGTTGCCGCCAGGGCGGCTGCGTTTTCGGCTTACATGAACTGCGGTCAAATATGTGTGTCGGCCGAGCGGTTCTATGTCCACGAAGATATCCATGATGCGTTTGTCGAGAAGCTTATCGAAGAAACTCGAAAGATTCGTATCGGAAACGGATTGGACCGCGTCGATATGGGGCCGATGGTATCGTCCAGGGAGCGCGAGCGATACGAAGCGGTTCTTCAGGGGGCACTGGACGAAGGCGCACGCGCTGCGATAGGCGGCAGCCGACCTTCGGAGTTCAACCAGGGCTGGTTTGTCGAACCGACCGTTTTGGTGGACTGCGCTCCGGACATGAGTGTTTTCAAGCACGAAAGTTTCGGCCCCGTTGCGCCTATCTGCAAGGTCAGTGATTTTGAAGAAGCGCTGACGCTTGCCAATGCGTCGGACTATGGGCTTGGGGCCAATATCTATACCCGTGATCTCGAAGAGACGATCCGCGCCACCGAAGAATTGGAGGCGGGGATGGTCTGGGTCAATGCCCCGTTGCTCGACAATGATGCCGGTCCGTTCGGTGGATCGAAGCTTAGCGGTATGGGGCGGCAGCTAGGGCCGGAGGGCCTCGAGACATTCCGGGAAACCAAGATGGTCATGGTCGATCCGCACTGTCAGCCGCAAGATTTCTGGTGGTTCCCTTATGCGGACGACGAAATGCACCCTGGTACCAAGTGATTGGTTGGAAACCTAAAAAACAATACCAACAGGAAGGAAATCAAAATGAGTTCATCTAGCTTGAGTCCAGAGCTTGAAAGCCGCCTCGAACAGGCCGAGCGCGAGGCAGCAGAGCGACCCGCAATGCGCGGTGGCGATTGGCTGTTTCTTTTGGCCAGCGGGGTCGTGTTCCCGGTACTTTTGCTGATCTGGGGGTGGATGTGATGTCTATGGAGCAAACCACCGCCACACAATCGGGCGATACCGCCGAAGAGACGAATTGGCCGTTGCTGAAATCCGAACGAACCTGGGGGCAGTTGGAGCTTGGCGTTGTGCTGCTTGTCGCGGCTGCTGCTACCTGGTGTTACATTATCGGAGAGTATGTCGGCTATTATCTGAACCTGAAGATGGGGTTCGCATCAATGACGGCCGGATCGATGATCGGCATCCTTCTGGTGACATTGGCCGTGGTCCCGTCTGCGGGCCGTTACGGTATTGATTCCATCGTCAGCGCACGGCCACAATTTGGCAGTCGTGGATGGATCATCCCGGTGTTTCTTCAGTATACGTCGATCATCGGATGGAACTGTTTGTTGCTTATCTTTTTCGGAAAAACAGCAGTTCAATTGCTGTTGACCATCGGGGTGATCGACGAATCCTTAAGCGGTACGGCGCAGGCAATTGCAACACTTCTCGCCTGTGCGGTCGTCTTTTATGTTCTCTTGAGCGGAAAGACCGGGATCGAGCGGATATCGAACGTTCTGTTTTTCTTTATCCTCGGTGTCGGCGCGTGGATGACATGGCTGTTGTTGTCCACAAAATCCGATGCCATTGCTGCGGCTGAACCGGCCTATGCATCGGGAAGCCTGCGTTGGGATTACGTTACCGGCGTTGAAATCGGCATTGTCAGCTTGTTATCCTGGTGGCCCTACATCGGTGCGATGGTGCGGGTTGCACCTAATGCCTCCAGTGCGGTCAAGCCCGCGATGTTAGGTATGGGCCTGCCAGTCCCGCTCCTGAGTGTGATCGGGCTGGCCGCGATCCTGGCGCTTGGAATTTCGGACCCATCACAATGGATGGTCGAACTCGGTGGTGTCTTCTACGGCTCGATTGCGCTGCTGTTTGTACTCGCAGCCAATCTCGGCACGGCGATCATCGGTGTCTATGCCACCGCCGTCGGATTGCGCTCGGTGCCGTCATTCGAGCGGCTGCCATGGACTGCAACGTTGTTGCTGGGTCTGGTTCCGGTTGCGATTATCACGGTCATCCTGCCGGATTTGTTCTTCAGCAATTTCGGGACGTTCCTGGCTTTCATCGGTGTTTTCTTTGCGCCCCTCTGTGGAATTCAGATCGTGGACTTTCTCATTCTGAGAAACCAGAGGCTTAATCTGCGTGCGCTCTATGACAATTCCGATAGCGCGGCCTACTATTATTGGGCCGGTTTCAACCCCGCGGGCCTTCTTGGCATGGCAGCCGGGTTTGTCACCTATGTCTATCTGCTGGATCCGATCACCTATGCGTCGCGCGCTCCCTATGATTTCATGACCGCGTCGTTACCTGCGGCCGTGATCGGGGGCTTGGTCTTCTGGATCGTGACCATTGCCGTGCGTGGTGCAGGGCGCGGCGGCTACGATTAACGACAGGGCCGGAACAGACGTACCATCAGGGTCGAGAGCGGCGAATTTTTCGTCGCTCTCGCTTTTTGAAATCGGTTAAAGCACTGGATCCTTGCAAACCGCAAAGGCCGCCTTGAATGGAAGCGAAACGATCCGCCCAATCAATCGCGGCAACATCCCTATCAAAGCGCGACGATGTGGTTGTCCCAGGCGCAATCGACCCGGGCGAGCGGTGTCGGCCCTGTCGCGTCGATCGCGATCAACCCGCCCAGCCCGTCGCTTGCGAGATATCCACCCCGCATCGGTGCAAGCCCACAGATATCCGCCCGTGACACGGCGCCCAGAAAAGCGCCTTCGGTCGAAAAACGGTGCAACCGCCCGCCGCGCGGCGAGGTGATGGCAATCTGGGTGCCGTCGCCGCTGAAGGCGATGCTGCCGGCATAGCCCTGCATCGCGAGTTCATCGCCGAGAGGAGCCTCGGCGAGACGGGGCGGGTTTCCCCGGCGGTGAAGCCCAAGCAGCGGTGTTGCGGCACCGTCTTGCCCCTCCCACTGCATCGCAAATCCGACAAAGCCATCGTGCCGGATCGCGAGATGGCGGATCGAGTTTTGCCACAGATCGCGCTCAAGTTCGACCTGATCCAATATCGAGCCCGAGATCGTCTGATAGGTCAGGTTTGGCCGCATGGTGGCCACGTTAAGCTTGGTCCGGTCGGTGGCATCGGTCGCGATCCCTCCGTTGGCGACGACCAGTGTCTCGCCGCCCGGCATCAGGCGCAGGTCATGGACGCCGAGCCCGCCGCTCGGAAATTCATCGTGGCGGGTGTAGCCTGCCGCGGTGTCCCAGACACCGATGATACCCTCGCTGGTGTCGCTGCGCTGTTCGCTGGTGAAGAGCACGGTGCCATCTGCGGAAAAGACGCCGTGGCCGTTGAACTGACGACCTTCAGGAGGGGTCAGCCGGTGCAGCACGCCGCCCCGCGCACAATCGAGGACGAGGGCGAAGGTGCCGGGCCGACGGGCGAAGGTCACCGCTTCTGCACGGGACGGATGGCCCGCCCCGGCGTGACCCCGCGCGGGGAGAGGCACACGGAATGTCGATGCGCCGCGGGTATCGAGTCCGTAGAGCGCGAAGCTGCCATCCGGATCCCGCGCGGCGGCAAGATAGGACGGATTGCCCACAGCAGCCCAGCCGAGCCGCGGTGTGGCTCCGACAGCGAGCAGAGAGGCGAGAAAGCCGCGACGGTGGATCATGGTATCAGTCTCCGTCCTGCGCATTGAAGCCGCGCGCGATCCCCAGCCGTGCGCCGATTTCGGATTGGATCGCCCCGCTCAGGGCACGCACCGTTTGTTGCAGTACCTCGACCCGCAACCGGGCCTGCGGCTCTGTTACGTCCTGAAAGCCTGGATCCTCGATCCGTGTGGCAGCTTCGCGGGTATGACCCAGTGCAGCATCGGTCTCTGGCAGGTTCCAGTCTGCGAGTGCCGTGGCAAGACCATGGGCCGCCTTGGTGGCCAGAACGGCGTTGCGCAGGCTGCGTTCGGACCGCCGGGCCTCGGCGCGGGCAGGGCGTGGGCGATCAAACGTGCCCATCGGAATGCCAAGACGCTGGTCAGCGGTGAAGTCGAGCGACGATAGAATCTGGGTGTAGATCGCCCGGACCGCCTCTTGTTCCGTCAGGTAGGTGGTATTGCTCGGGTCGCCCGCTGTGCGGAGCGTATCCGCATAGGTATGTTCCCACGCGGCGGCGAGCGCATCGGCCTGTCGGTCGAGATCGGCGGCGATGGTCGCGACGAGTCGGCAGGTATAGCTGCCTTCGGCATAGTTTGAAAACTCCGGATCAAAGGCCAGCATCTCAAGCGCGAAGAGGCCGCGCGCCGCGATCGACACCTCGACATAGCGCTCCACGTCGCCCGCGACCGGGTCCTCTTCGGCGATCAGCCGTCCGAGCGTCCGGGGCGTGAAACCGCGCGCGTCCGGCCAGAAGGCGATCGAGAGAGCGCCGGTCCCGGACGGACCGAGCCGCAGGTCGGCCACGGGCATCCACGCATCGAAGGCCTCGTGGAACGCCGGGTTCAGCGCTTCGGCGCGGCAATCCTCCCTCGTGGCCCGCGCGAGGTTCTCCGTCGCCTCTGCAAAGCGCGCGAACCCCGGCAGGATGTGCTTGTCAAGCGCCTCGTCCAAGTCGGCAGAGGCGGGTGTCGCGAGGCCGACACTCAGGAGGGCGACGGAAATCGGTCTCATAGGCTCTCCAGAAAGCGAATTAGGGCCGCGCGGTCGGTGGGCGGCATCTCGACGACGTTATCGCGCGCCGCCTTCGCCTCGCCGCCATGCCAGAGCACCGCTTCGAGAAGCGAGCGCGCACGACCGTCATGCAGGAAGTAGGTGTGGCCCGCGACCGTCTCGGTCAGCCCGATTCCCCAAAGCGGCGCCGTGCGCCATTCCCCTCCCGAGGCGCGGCCCTCGGGGCGGTTGTCGGAGAGGCCCTCGCCCATGTCATGCAGCAGCATGTCGGAATAGGGCCAGATCAGCTGAAAGCTGGCCGGGTCGTTGCCCGCCAGCCGGTGGGTGACGTAGTTGGGCCGGTGACACGAGGCACAGCCGGACCCGAAGAACACCTCGCGCCCGCGCAACACCTCCGGATCGTCCACGCCACGCCGGGCGGGAACCGCGAGCGTCTGGCTGTAGAAGGTCACGAGGTCCAGGCCGACCTGTTCCGCATCGCTGCCATCAAGCGCAGCGGTGCAATCAGTCTGAACGTCGGTGCACTCCCCCGATCCGGCGGTGTGGATCGGGTTGGAGATGCCGATATCGCCCACGAAGGCGCTTGCGGTCTGTTCCAGCACGCTCGGATTGCCAGCCTTGTGGCCGAAGCGGCCCAGCATCGGTCGATCGTGTAGGGCGGACCAGACGATTTGCGGATTGCCCGAGATGCCGTCGCCGTTGATATCCTGCGGATCGGACCAGGCGAGGATGTCCTCGGTCGGGATCGCCTCCAGCAGGCCCATCCCGATCATCTGCGGCGCCACTCGGGGACTGAGCATCGTGTCCGGATGGAGAGGGCCATAGCCCAGATCGGCGGCGGTGTAGCTGGGGCGGCGCAGCGTCGCCGTTTCGCCACCCGAGAGCGGCACCTCAACGTCCTCGTATTCGATATGCAAGCGGTATTCGGGGGCGTGCCCGGGCAGGCTGAAGTCCTGTAGTTGTGTGCCATAGGTCGGCTCGGGCGCGGTGGCGTGGGTGCCGGCTATGTAGTGTTCGATTTCCTCGCTGTCCGGCGCCGGAATGGACAGCCGCAGGAACATCGAGACGGCCGTGTCCTGCGGCCCCTCTGGCGGATGACCGCGACCGTCTTTCAGGTGGCACCGCTGGCAGGAGCGCGCATTGTAGAGCGGCCCGAGTCCGTCCGATGCGATTGTGGACGCGGGCGCGGATACCCAGATTCGGCGGAACATCCCGTTGCCGACGCGGAAATCCAGCTCCTGCTCGAAGGTGAGGTTTGCGGCCGGTTGCGAAAACGCATCCGACGTGTCGCGCGGGCGCACGGTCTGCGCCCCGCCGGAGTTTTCCTCGAAGGGCCAGGCCCCCGAGATATCCTCGGGCGGGGCGGTCACGGTTTCGACGCGCGCGCGTTCGGCCTCGGTGCGCGGGATGACATCGAGATGGATGTCGCGAAGGGTTTGTGCGGCGGTCATGCCCGCGCAGATACTGGCTATGGCGACGATCGGAATGAGCGTGCGATATGGCTTGGGCTTGGGCACGGGCATGACCTTTTAATGGTGATCCTCAGAACTCGTAAGCAAACAATGCGCCGATGGTGTGGGTCTCGTCGTCGCCCTCGTCGCCATAGCGATAGGCCAACGCCGCGCTCAGACCATCGGCGATTTCGATCTCGCCCGAGAGCGTGGCCAGGTGGTCCTGGGGCAGGGTCTCGACGTCGCGCAGCGCATAGACCGCTGACAGGGTAACGGGCCCGACGGGTGCCTCAACACCGAATGTCGCATATGTTGCGCTGTCTGCGGTGCCATCGTAGTGGTCGAAATGCGCGAATTCGGCCAGCAGCGTGACAGGCAGCGCGCCGGTTGCGAAGGCATGGCTGATACCGCCGACGATCCCGGTTTGATCCTTCGCGTCACCGACCCCGCGCGCCTGCGATTGCAGGCCGAGGTTATAGGCGGTCGCGCCAAAGGCACCCGAGAGGGAGACGGCGACGGATTCGGGCCCGCTGGTATTTGACACGCCGCCATCGCCGCGATTTGTGCGCCCGCGATTTTTGCCAAGCGACTCGCTTAGGATGCTGCGGTCCGCGTTGAAGATCGACAGGCTTAGCTCATGCTCGCCCCGACCGGCGGCAAAGGGGATCACGAGACCCGCGCCGACCCTTTCGGTGATTTCGTAATCTTCCGCAAAATCAACGCCGTATATACCCGGTGCGACGTCCCAGGCTGTGCCAAAGGCGGGGTTGAACTTGCCAAGCACGACCTGTGCTGCGCCGAAATCATGCGCGAAATAAAGCTCCTCTGCATAGAGGCCATGATCTTCGAGAAAGCTGTCCGACATCGGTGCAGTGATCTGTTCGAGAACCAATGTGCTGTTGATTGACGTGCGTGAGGTAAAGGCAAAAGAAAGCGCGCCCTCGATGGTTGCGAAGGTGTTGTTGATCTCGCCGCCGGGGGCGGAGGAGTCGACCGTGAAATCGCTTTGCAACTCGGTTGAGAATTCGGCCGAGAAAGGCGCGGTTGCATCCTGGGATTGGGCAGCAGTCGCACCGAACACCGCGCAGGCGGCAAGCGTTGCAGGTAGAGTTTTCATCACTGTTCCTTGGTTTGTTTTTTGTGACGGCTTATTGCGTCAGCGTTATGAGTTATGTGATAACATGCCTAGCTGCAAGCTGGGTATCTCGCCCGCCATTCAGGATGGCGGGCGGGGGATTTTACTGGAAGATGGCCGAGGGGTTGTCGAGGCTGTCAGAGCCCTCGATCGTCGCGCCATTCAGGTCCAGCGCGGCGATCACCCGTTCGATGGACCGGGTCTGCGCGATGAGAGCATCGACCCCGCCCATTATCAGCGCCTCGCCCGCGTCATTGCCGCGTTCGAGCATCATGTCATAGGCAAAGCCTGCTTCGGCGGCGGTCTTGATCCGGGCGAGCGCCGTCATCGTGACGTCGAGGTGCGCGCGCATCCCGGCATCGAGGTCAGGATTGGCCGCCGCAACCAGATCCGAGAGCGACGGCCCGGAGACGAGCGAGCCGTCAATCCGCACGTATTCACCGAGATAGACGTTCTGGACCCCCAGACCGTCATAGTAGTGGCTGTTGTGCGTGTTGTCCGAGAAGCAGTCATGCTCTTCTTCCGGGTCATTCAACATCAGGCCGAGGCGCATCCGCTCGCCGGCCTGCTCGCCATAAGAGAGCGAACCCATGCCCGTCAGGATCGCCGAAAGTCCGGCTTTCTCATTGGCCATGACGTTCGCACGGGCGTCCCCGCCTTCGGCCCATTGTGCGGCCATCCATTCCAGATCCGACACCAGAAGCTCTGTCGCTGCCGCAAGGTAATCGGCCCGCCGGTCGCAGTTGCCACCAGTACAGGCGTCGCCTTGCGCGTAGTTTGTCCAGGGGCGGTCGCCCGCGCCGTCACCATGCCCGTTCAGGTCTTGACCCCAGAGCAGGAATTCGATGGCGTGATAGCCGGTGGCCACGTTCGACTCGATCCCGTCGACCTCGTGCAGCGTGTCCTGCAAGAGCGCGGGCGTGATTTCGGAGGCGTCAATCTCTGCGCCCGACAGCGAGAAGGAGGGATTGGCGATCACGTTGAGCGCGGCCAGCCGGTTCTCGTCGGTCGCTCCGCCATAGGCGCCGTCGACATAGTCGATCAGCCCCTCATCAAGCGGCCACGCGTTCACCCGGCCCTCCCAGTCGTCGACGATGGAATTGCCGAACCGATAGACCTCGGTTTGCTGATAGGGCACGCGTGCCGCGATCCAGGCGGCACGGGCAGCTTGGAGTGCATCGGCGGATGGCGTGTCGATCAGGGCCGCGACGGAGACCTCCAGGGCGCGGGCTGCGGTCAGGCTGTCCTCGTATTTCGCGGCTGCAATATCGGCATAGGTGTCGAGCACATCGGTCGCCGTTTGAGCTTGCGCTCCGCCGCCAAGCGCGGCGGCAAGTGCCGTCGTGGTCAGAAAATTGCGGATCATCTGGAAGTCCCTTCGTTCGTTAAATGTTTGCTGCCCATTCAGAGCTTTGGCCTAAAAGGTCGGTCAGGCGATCAAGCATGTGCTCCATGGAGATTATCGGCCACGACGCGCCCTCGACCGCCCTCAGGAGGAGTTCGCAGCGGCACGGCGGCGGCGTTATCTGATCCACGCGTGCCAAGGACTGTCCTCCCGATTCGGCGACACTTTTCGAGTAGATGACTGAAATAGTCAGAATATGCAATGCCCGAGTCGTTTAGTCGGGTTTGACTTGCCGGTACCTGCGTGAGCAGCGCGCTCACGCGATGGCGCAAGCTACAACACCAGGAGTTTCAGCGTGATGTGGTCGACGGTGACGCCGCACCGTCTTGCTTGCGCCGGGCCATTAAGGGCCGCCGTGTGACAAGGAGTATTACCTGAGGGATGTGGCGACGGATTGTGCCCGGTCCGGTATCAGCCGATGACCTCGTCCGAGCGATCGTCGGTTTCGCCATAGCGTTTGAGCACGGCCGGGCGGGTGCCTTCATAGACCCGGTCGAGGTTTTCCACGATCCTGGCGTTCTCGCGCTCGAACAGACAGTTGCCCTCCAAGTCAGAGGCGACGATGAAGGGGCCCATGCGGTTGCAGCGGATCACCCACATCGCTTGGGCGAGGCCAAGTTCGTCCTGCCAATGCACGGCCTCGACCTTTTCGATGCCCCGGCCCAAAAGCGCCCCGGTGCCATAGCCGACGGTTGAGAGGTAGACCGCGCCGTTGGGCACGAAGTAATCCTTGTAGTCCTTGGACGACATGCCACCCTTGCCGATGATCAGTTTCGCACCGGTCTTGGCGATCCATTCCGGCAGCCATTTGGCAAAGCGGAACGAGGCGGTCGCGGTCACGGCACCCATGTCAAAGCTACCGTCCGGTCGGATCGCGGCGGCGGGCGAGCAATGGAAATTGGCCGCGCTCTGGCTTGGCAGCTCCATCGGGATATTCGCCTGTTCTTCCAGCGCGCGCATGTAGACGCCTTCGCGCGCCGTATAAAGCAGCCCGTCGAGATAGACGATATCGCCAAGGCGCAGCTCTGCGATGGCCTCGGGGGTGGGGGTCGTGCTCAGGCGGATTTCACGCGGTTTCATTGGGGGCCTCCTGGGATGTGAGCCGGTCGAGAATGGCCGCCGTATCGCGCCCGCAGGTCGGTGCCGGCGCAAGCTGGCGCGGCGCCCAGGCCGCCCGGAACGGCAGGGCGGGTGCGCGCAGGGTCTTGCCGATCTCGGGTTGTGTCATCGGGCGCCAGGCCGGGCTATCGGCCAGTTGCGGGTGGGCCATGGCCTCCGAGAGGGTCAGGATCCTGGCGGCGGGCACATTCGCCTCTGCCAGCACATCCTCCCAATCGGCGGCGGTCTTTTCAAGGAAGAGCAATTTCAAGGTGGTTTCTGCCTCGGTCGCGGGGGCGTCAAGCAAATCAGGACGCGCAAGCGCGGTGCAGAGGCGCGTCGCCTGAGCGGGGGTATTGGCGGTGATAACCAATTGGCCGTCGAGGGTGTCGAAGCGCCCGGAAAAGGGCGAGTCCGAAAAGGCGCGGTTGCCATCGAGGCCGCGCAATTGCCCGGTGGTTTCATGGTTCAGCGCATATGTGCCCATCAGCGTCGTCATCGCCTCTAGCATCGACACATGAAGCCGTTGCGGTGTGTGAGGGTGGCGCGCCCGTTCAAGCAAGGCGGCCAGAAGTGCCGAAACAAGCACCTGGCCCGCCACGTAATCGGCGATCGGCATGCCGACGCGCATCGGGCCGCTCTCATCGGTTCCGGTCATCGCCATCAGCCCGCACATGCCTTGCAGGATGTGATCATAGGCCGGACGGCCCGCCAAAGGGCCATCGGGGCCAAAGCCGGTCAGGCTTGCGTAGATGATATTCTCGCGCCGGGTCCGGAGGGTATCGTAATCGACGCCAAGCCGTTCGGTCACGCCGGGGCGAAAGTTCTCGGTGACGATATCCGCCGTGGCAGCCAGATCGAGGAATGCGGCGCGGCCTGTGTCCGACTTGAGATCGAGGACCACGGATTTCTTGCCGCTGTTCTGGCTGAGAAACGACGCACCAAGCCCCTTTGCGCGCATGGCTTCCGTGCCGCCGTGGGTGCGGACGAAATCATCGTTCCCGGGGCGCTCGATACGGATCACCTCGGCGCCCATCAGCGCCAGCTGCCCGGTGGCATAGGGCCCGGCCAGCACATGGGTGAGGTCAAGCACCCGGATGCCGGAAAGAGGGCCGGTCACGGTCATTGCGCGGCGGCCATTTCCGGCGCCCAGTCAACCGTGTCGCGACGCTGATAGTCGGTGAACCACTCGGGGTCGGTGCGGTATTCGACCCGGCCATCCGAATGCACCCGCGCCACGGCGCGACGCGACGACAGGCAGAAGGCATGCACCGACATCTGCATGCCGCCGGTGTGGCAATAGCCAACCTCGATATTGCAGTCGATCACCATGTTCTTGCCGACAAAGCCCATGGCACCCATACCGATGGAATTGCCAAGCTCTTTGAATTCATCCTCGAGCGCGGCAATTTTGGGGTCGGGGTTGCGATCGCCGACCACCCGAAGACAGGCGGCACGTTTGCCGAGCACCATGCAGGTATCCTTGCATCCGCCAAGGCCAATGCCGATGATCGCCGGCTGACAGGCAAGGCCGCGTTTGCCAAAGGCAACAAGGCTGTCGAGATAGAAGCGCTTGATGCCCTGAATGCCGTCGCTCGGGAACAGCATGCGGTAATCGGTGCCAAAGAGGCCGCCCTTGTGGACGGTGATCAGGTCGATCCATTCGCCGCCCGGCTCATAGCCGTATTCAATCTCGGGGGCGCCGATGCCGACGTTGTTGTTGTGATCGGTGCGCCAGAGCGGATGCACCCGGTTGGGGCGCAGCGGCACGCCGTTGGTGGCATTGGCGGTGGCGCGGCGCAGGGCACCTTCAAGTGCGACGGGGCCGCCTTCGATCTGTGTCTCGTTCCCCATCTTGACGTACCAGCGCGGGGTGCCGGTATCGCCGCACATGGCGCGGCGGTCTTCCTTGGCGGCCTGATAGTTTTCAAGCATCGCCTGCAACACGAAGGACGACAGATCGCCATCTTCGGTGGCAGCGGCGGATTTGAGGCCCGAGAGATAATCGTCGGGGATCTCGATCGCGGCCTTGTCCATCAGGGTTTCGGCGGTTTTCTGGATGAGGTCGATGGATATCATTGGGCAGCTACCAGTGTTTCGGGTTCGCCGTCGGGCAGGATGGTCTCGTCAGGGCGAACGATGCTGAAATCGACGGGGTCGCGGCGCACGTCAAGGCCTTCGCCCGTCTGTGTCACGACGGTGAAATAGGACGCATCAAGGTCGCCTTCATCGGGGAAATCCTCGCGGTAATGGGCGCCGCGGGAATTTTCACGCGCGAGGCCGGCCAGGGCGATCGCCTGAGATATATCACAAAGCGAGCGCAAATTCAGCCAGTCATGCCAGGTGAGGTTGAAGGCAAGGTTGTCGGCCGCGACACCGACATCCATCAGGGCATCCGAAATATCGGCGATACGGGTCTGTGCGCGCGTCAGGCCGGTTTCGGTGCGCAAGACACCGACATCTTCCCACATCGCCTCTTGCAGGGTGTGACGCAGAGGTTGGACAAGGTCGGGCTTGCGGGTGAGGGGATGCATGGCGCGGTCGATCTCGGCCTGAAGGGTGGCGGGGCAGGGATCGCGCAGGGCGCCCATCTTGCGAATATCTGCCCCCATCGTGTCACCCGCGACGCCGCCGTAAACGGTGGAATTGGCCACGCCATTGCCGCCAAGCCGGTTCGAGCCATGCGCGCCGCCCGCGTCTTCGCCAGCCACGTAAAGCCCCTCAAGGGCTGTGCGGGTGTCGGCATCGACCACCACACCACCCATGAAGTAATGCGCGGTCGGCACCACCTCGACCAGACCGGCGGCGAGATCAAAGCCGCTGTCGGCGCAGCGTTTGACCATGCCGGGAAACTTGGCGCGCACGTTGTCGGGGCCGAGATGGGCCATCGAGATGAACACGCCGCCGTTCTCAGAGGTGTTGTTCTTGCGCATCTCTGAATAGATGCCGCGGCTGACCACATCGCGCGTGGCGCGTTCGCCCTTGGGGTCATAATCGAACATGAAGCGGTTCTGCGCCCCGTTCAAAAGCTGCCCGCCTGCGCCGCGCAGCCCTTCTTCGAGCACGGTGCCGGTCATGCGGGTATGATCGCCCGCCAAAAGACCGGTGGGGTGGAATTGAACCATTTCCATGTCACGCAGCTCAAGCCCGGCGCGCAGGGCCATGGCAAGGCCATCCATCGTCTTGTCGCCCGAGGGGGTGTTGTATTTGTACATGGTCGGGCCGCCGCCCGTCGCCATCATCACCGTCTTGGCGCGCACAAGGCGAAAGCGCCCGGTCCGCATGTCGATGAACAGCACCCCGGCAAGCGCGCTTTTGTCTGCTGTCGGGATAAGGCCGATGGCGCGGTGTTCCTGAAGCTTTTCGACCGGGCGCGAGAGCACCTGTTCCATCAGGCGGCTGATGATCTCGATGCCGGTAAGGTCGCCCTTGTGTACGGTGCGATCCGCGGTCTGCCCGGCAAAGGCCTTTTGGTGCAGGCTTCCGTCCGGGTTGCGGTCAAAGAAACAGCCGACCTCGTTTTCAAGCTCGTGGATGCGCACGACCGCCTGTTCGCAGAGCTTCCAGGCCATATCCTGATTGGGAAGCCATTTGCCGCCCCGGATCGTATCCATGAAATGCCGCTCGACCGTATCACCGCCGCCAAGCGCCACGTTATAGCCGCCCTGCACCATCCGGGTGCAGCCGCATTTGCCGATCAGCCCTTTGACGGCGATGGTGATGCGGGTGCCGGGGGGGGCGGATTGCTGGGCGTGAAGGGCGGCGAAAAGCCCTGCGCCGCCGGTACCGATGATCAGGATATCGGTATCGTGGCGGTCAATCTCTGTGGGATGTGCCATGGCCTATATAGCTTTCAGAAAGAAGGTGCCGGAGATCAGGAACGCCACGCCGACCGCGCCTGCGGCAAGGGATTTCTGGCGGTCCGACCAGGGCAGGAATTCAAGCGCCATAAGGCGCAGGCCGCCAAACATATGCACCGCGAGCAGGAAGACGAGGCCGAACTCGGCCAGTTTGACCAGCGGGATTTCGGCGAATTGCAGAAACCCGTCAAGCCGCGCGGGGTTGGTCAGCGCCTGTGACAAGAGCCAGAAATGCGCCGGTAGAAACAGGGCAAGGCCAAGGCCGGAAAGCCGGTGCAGCACAAAGGCGAACCAAAGCGGGTGTGAGCGGGCAGGGGCCTTCATTGGACAGTCACCGCGAAAACGGCGCTGAGGCCGAGAAAGAGCAGGCCCGCGCAGGCGCCCCATGTCAGGAGCGAGAGCGCCGCGCCCCTGAGAGCGAGCCATTCATGGACAATCACCCGCACGCCGATGGCGGCGTGGATCGAAACGGCAATGACGAAGAGACCGTAGAAGGCGAACCAAAGCGCGCTGCCCTGGGTGCGGCCAAGGATTTCGGCGGTGCTCAGACCGCCCTGGATGGCATAAATCATCACCGCGAGGTGGCCCAGAACCAGGGGCGCCATGACAAGCGCGCTCAGCCGTTGCAACATGTAAAGACGCAGATCAAGCATTGCGCTTTCCTTTGAAAAACGACTTGGCGGTTTCGCGCTTCAGCCCGGCAATGGCGCGCATCGGGTTAAGCTCGTTCGGACAATATTGCGCGCAGCTTCCCATCGAGTGACAATTGTGACAGCCGCCGCTGCCCGAGACCGCATCCAGAATGCCGGCGTGCCCGTCATCGCGGCTATCGTTCAGCAGGGTCCAGGCGCGTTGCAGGGCGGCGGGCCCAAGATAGTCGGGATTGCCAGCCACCGTATCGCAGGCCGCATAACAGATCGCGCAATTGATGCATTCGACGCCAAGATCGGCCTCGGCGCGGGCGGCGTCGGTCGGGTCGATGGGCACGATCGGATCATGGCGGGTCTGGCTTGGGTGGTGGTGTCCTTCGGCGGCTGTCCACTTGTCAAAGAACGGGTCCATGTCGGCGGCGAGATCCTTGATCACCGGCAGGTTGCGCAGCGGCTCGATCATCAGCTTGCCGTCGGCGGCAACCTTGTTGACATGGGTGCGGCAGGTCCAGCGCGGGGTGCCGTTGACCATCATCGCGCAAGACCCGCACATGCCCACCCGACAGGCAAAGCGATAGCTGAGCGTCGGATCGGCGAACTGCTGAATCCACGACACCACATCAAGCACTGTCTGGCTTTCATGGGCGGGAACCTGAAAGCTGTCGTATTGCGCGCCACGGCTGGTGCCGCGGTGGACGGTGACATCAAGCATTTCCTGAGCGACGGTCACGGGGGCCCCTTTTCGGGTCGGTTGCTGGGTGTGACATTGGTTATATTTATCAGTGCAGCTAACGAAAAGGAATAAATGCTAATGGTTTTTGTAAGTTCAGCTATCTAAAGCGGATATGACCCGCATCAGAATGGTGCCGCTAAATTTGGCGCTCCGCGCAATTTTTATGCAGCATCGCGGCACGGGCAGACAAAATCCGGTGGGTTTGCGCGGCGTCAGATGAATCCCGATTGCGCGGGCGCGGGCAGGGGGAAAGCATGCGTGACATGGATATGTTCGATGAAATGCACGGTCACGCCGGCCAGATTCGCGAGGCCTACGAGACCTTCGACGGTTGGCTGACCGATCAGGATGCCGCCCGGCTTCGCGCCAAACAGCGCGAGGCCGAAGACCTGTTCCGCCTGACCGGCATCACCTTCAACGTCTATGGCCGGGCCGAGGCGCAAGAGCGGCTGATCCCGTTCGATATCATCCCGAGGATCATCGGCGGGCGGGAATGGCAGCGCCTTGAACGTGGCATCGAACAGCGGGTGCGCGCGATCAACGCCTTCCTGCATGATATTTATCACCGGCAGGAAATTCTGCGTGCAGGCCGTGTGCCGCACGAAATGATAGCCAATAACGCGGCATTCCTGCCTCAGATGATAGGGGTTGCGCCGCCGGGCGGCATTTACACGCATATCACCGGGATCGACCTTGTGCGTACCGGCCCGGACGAGTTTTTCGTACTTGAGGACAATGCGCGCACGCCCTCGGGCGTAAGTTACATGCTGGAAAACCGCGAGACGATGCTGCGGATGTTTCCAGAGTTGTTCAGCAAGACGCGGGTGCGCCCGGTGTCGGATTATCCGCGCAACCTGCGCCGGTCGCTGGCGGCCTCGGCGCCCGAGCCCTGTGAGGACACGCCTACCGTCGCGGTTCTGACGCCGGGGATTTACAACTCGGCCTATTACGAGCACGCGTTTCTGGCCGACAAGATGGGGGTCGAGCTTGTCGAGGGGCATGATCTGTGGGTGGTGGACGGGCGCGTGGCGATGCGCACCACACGCGGCTATCACCCGATTGACGTGCTGTATCGCCGGGTCGATGACGAGTTTCTCGATCCGCTGAATTTCAACCCGGAGTCCGCGCTTGGCGTGCCGGGGATCATGGATGTCTATCGCGCCGGGGGCATCACCATCGCCAATGCGCCTGGCACCGGAATTTCCGACGACAAGGCAATCTATAGCTATATGCCCGAGATCGTCGAATTCTATACCGGCGAGCGGCCGATTTTGCAGAACGTGCCGACATGGCGGTGCAGCGAAAAGGAAAGCCTCGATTACGTCCTCGCGAACCTGGCGGATCTGGTGGTCAAAGAGGTGCATGGATCGGGGGGGTATGGCATGCTGATCGGCCCGGCGGCGAGCAAGAAAGAGCTGAAGGACTTCGAGCGCAAGCTGCGCGCGCGCCCCAGCAATTACATCGCGCAACCTACCCTTAGCCTGTCGACCGTGCCGGTGTTTGCCAAAACCGGGCTGGCGCCGCGGCATGTCGATCTGCGCCCCTTCGTGCTGATGTCCAAAGACGGCATTCAGGTCACCCCCGGCGGCTTGACGCGGGTGGCAATGAAAAAGGGATCGCTCGTGGTGAACTCGTCGCAGGGCGGGGGCACCAAGGACACCTGGGTGCTGGAGGATTAAGCGATGCTTGGGAAAACCGCCGGTGGCCTGTTCTGGATGGCCCGTCTGCTTGAACGCTCGGAGAATACCGCGCGGATGATCGAAACCGGCCAGCGGATTGCCCTGACACGTGCCGGAAGCGGGGCCGATGACTGGCTTTCGGTGTTGCAGGCAGGCGCCATGTCGCAGGGCTATATCGAGAAGCACGGCGAAGTCACCGCCGATCTTGCCATTGACTGGATGCTGCGCGACCCTGACAATCCGGCCTCGGTGATGTCGGTGGTGGGCCAAGCGCGCCAGAATGCGCGACTGGTGCGCACCGCGTTGACCCACGAGGCATGGGAGGCGGTTAATTCGTGCTGGATGATGTTGCGCGATGCCATGGCGCGCAGGGTTCGCGACCGCGATCTGCCACGGGTTCTGGCGCTGGTTCGCGAACGCAGCGCGCTTGTGCGGGGCGCCATTCACGGCACCATGCTGCGCAATGAAATTTATGATTTCGTGCGTATCGGCACCTTTATCGAAAGGGCCGACAACACCGCCCGGATCCTGGATGTGAAATACTATGTGCTGTTGCCATCCGCCGCCGCGGTAGGTTCGCGGCTTGATAACGTGCAATGGGATACGATCCTGCGCTCGGTCAGCGCCGAAGGCGGCTATCGGATCGCGATCGGCCCCGATGTGACCCCGCGCGGCATTGCACAGTTTCTGATCCTCGATAAATGCATGCCGCGCAGTCTTAATTTCTGCTGTGGCAAGTTGCGCGACAACCTCAATTATCTGGCAAGCGACTACGGGATGCGCCTGCCATGCCATCAGACGGTCGATACGATGTGTCGGCGGTTTCTAAGCCATGATGTCAACGCGATCTTTGAGTATGGGCTGCATGAATATGTGCAGGGGGTGCTGGAAAACCTGTCGGCGCTGAGCAACCAGATCGAGATTGATTACAGGTTCTACGGATAAGCCATGCGCCTTACGATCACACATACCACCCGTTACGATTATTCCGCCCCGGTGCCTTATGGCGTGCAACAAATCCGCCTGCTGCCGAAACCGACGCGCGGGCAGGTCGTGCGCGACTGGAAAATCACCGTAGAGGGCGGGCAAAAGCAGGTGGAGTTTGACGACCACCACCGCAACCGCGTCCTGTTGTTCAGTTTCGAACCCGAGGTGACACAGCTTGTCGTGCGCTCGGAAGGGGTGGTCGAGGTCACCGACACCGCCGGGGTGGTTGGCGCGCATCAGGGGCTTGCGCCGCTCTGGCTGTTTCAAAAGGCCACCGAGCATACCCGCGTCGGCAAGGCCTGCCGCGAGATGGTGCGCAGTGTCGAGGGAGAAAGCGACCTTGAGCGGCTGCACGACCTGTCGGGGCGCATTCATGGTGCGATTGCCTATGAGACTGGAAAATCCGAGATCGCCTGGAGCGCCGAGGACGCCCTGACCGCCGGGCATGGGGTGTGTCAGGATCACGCGCATGTTTTCATTGCCTGCGCGCGGGCGATGGGGCTTCCGGCGCGCTATGTTTCGGGATATTTGCGGATGGATGGTCAGGACGAGCAAAGCGCGACCCATGCCTGGGCCGAAGCGCATGTCGACGGTTTGGGATGGGTCGGGTTTGATGTGTCCAATGCGATTTCGCCCGATGCGCGCTATGTGCGGGTGGCGACCGGTCTTGATTATACCGAGGCCGCGCCGATCGTGGGGCACCGCTATGGGCTGGCCGAGGAAAGCATGGATGTGTCGCTTAGCGTGACGCAGCAATAATAGAAACGAAAGGGTTGCGCCGGTGACCTATTGTGTCGGGTTGGTCCTTGAACGCGGGATCGTTTTCATGTCGGACACCCGCACCAATGCCGGGGTCGACAACATTTCGACCTTTCGCAAGCTCCACCGCTTCGATGTACCGGGCGAGCGCGCGCTCGTGATGATGACAGCGGGCAATCTTGCCACCACGCAGGCGGTCGTCAGCCTGCTTGAGGAACGCACCAAGGCGCATGACGATCGCGACCCCTCGATCCTGACGGTCCCCTCGATGTTTCAGGCCGCGCGGCTTGTGGCAGAGACCCTGCGCGGGGTGATCGACACCCATGCCAGCACCGGACAGCGCGCCGATTCCGGGTTTAACGCCACGATCATCCTTGGTGGTCAGATCAAGGGCGGGCCGCCGCGGCTTTTCCTGATCTACCCCGAGGGCAACTTTATCGAGGCCAGCCATGAGACCCCGTTTTTCCAGATCGGCGAGACCAAGTATGGCCGCCCCATCCTTGTGCGCGCCTATGAGCGGGATATGAGCTTTGCCGATGCCATGAAACTGATGCTGGTGAGTTTTGATTCGACCATCAAGGCCAACCTTTCGGTCGGGCTTCCGCTTGATGTGTGTTTTTACGACAGGGACAGTTTCAGCAGTGACCATACCCTGCGGATCGAAGCGGACGATCCCTATTTTGCCACCATTTCCGATGGCTGGGGCGACGCGCTCAAGCGTGCCTTCGAAAGCCTGCCGAACCCCGAAGTGTAAGGCGCGCGCGTGTCAAATGCGGCCCGGTGAAAACCGGGCATGTTCGAGCCCGCTTGCATTCGCTATTGTCGATGGCGATACCTGCGCCTGCGGTGCGCATGTGAATCGGCAACGAGGGATAACAATGAAGGCAAGGAGTGTCCTTTCACGACCGGCCGGTCTGTCCGCGACATGCGAAATGGCCGGGGTGTCCCTGTCGCGCGATGGCAAGACGCTTTTGTCGGATATCGCCCTGTCGGTTCCCGAACGCCGTGTCGGCATCGTCGGACGAAACGGGTCGGGTAAAACCACGCTGGCGCGGGTGCTGTCGGGGCTTGTCGCGCCGGATCAGGGCAGGGTGCGGGTCTGTGGCATCGACATCGCCCGTGACCGCAAGGCGGCGTTACGCACCGTCGGCATCCTGTTTCAGAACCCCGACCATCAGATCATTTTCCCGACCGTGGAAGAAGAGCTGGCCTTTGGCCTGCTTCAGGGCGGTGCGTCAAAGGACGAGGCCGCGCAGCAAGTGGCCGAGACCCTTGCGAAATTTGACAAATCCCATTGGGCATCGGCCGCCACACATCAGCTCTCGCAGGGGCAAAAGCAACTGGTCTGCCTGATGGCGATCATCGCGATGGCGCCCAGGGTGGTCATTCTGGACGAGCCGTTTTCCGGCCTCGACATCGTGACCCGTGCCCAGTTGACGCGGTATTTTGATCGTATCGACGCGACAGTGATTCATATATCGCATGACCCCGAGGCCCTGCGCGGGTATGAGCGGGTGATCTGGCTTGACGAGGGGCGGATCAAACAGGATGGTCCGGCCGTGCCGACGCTTTTGGCCTTTGCCAGCCACATGACCGAACTTGGGGGGCGTGATGATATCTCTGACCTCGCCGGTTGAAACCCGCGCGCATCGCTGGCCGGCGGGCGCAAAGCTTGCGGCGCTTTGTGGCGCGACGGTGGTTTTGTTTTCTCAGGAAAGCCTTGGCTTTCACCTTGCGGTGTTCCTTGGCTGTCTGGCTGTCTATCGCCTGCCGGGTCGGCGCTTTTTCGCCGCCGGGATGCGCGGGCTTCGGGTGCTTTGGCCGTTTGTCGCGCTGGTGCTTGTCTGGCATCTTGTGATCGGTGCGATGGTTGAGGGCGCGGTGGTGGTGTTGCGGCTGTTGTCGGCGGTGGCGCTTGCCAACCTTGTGACGATGACCACGAAACTTTCGGCGATGATCGAGGTTGTGCGCTGGCTTGCCGCGCCGCTAAGACGGCTGGGCGTCAACACCCGCGCGCTTGAAATCGGAATTGCCCTTGTGGTGCGCTTTACGCCGACGCTGGCCGATAAGGGTGCCCAGCTGACGCAATCATGGGCGGCGAGGTCGCCAAGGAAACCAAGTTGGAAAATTGTCATGCCGTTCACCGTGCTGGCGATTGACGATGCTGAACACCTGGCCGAGGCGCTAAAGGCACGCGGCGGCCTTAACCAATAGAAGGAAATAGACCGATGGAACGTAACCTTGCCCTCATAGCCCTTTTTGCCGCCTTGATTGCGGCGCTTGGGCTTATCCCGAAATTCACCCTCGCCTTCGGCGTGCCGATCACCGCGCAAAGCCTTGGTATCATGCTCTGCGGGACAGTGCTTGGATCGCGGCGCGGGGCCATGGCGGTGCTGTTGTTCCTGTTGCTTCTGGCTTTGGGGCTTCCGCTTCTGGCGGGGGGACGTGGCGGGCTTGGCCTGTTCGTGTCTCCCTCGGCCGGGTTCCTGTTTGGCTGGCCGGTGGCGGCTTTTGTCACCGGCTTTATCGTCGAGAAATGGCGCGGCGGATCGCTGGCGATGGTGGCTGGGATTGCGTCGATCATCGGGGGAATCCTCGTGCTTTATGTCTTTGGCGTCGCGGGCTTGGCAATCATCCTCAAGAAATCCGCCTATGAGGCGGCGCTTTTGGTCGCGGCCTTTATTCCCGGTGACATCATCAAGGCCGTGCTTGCCGGCATGATCACCGCCGCCCTTGCGCGGGCGCGTCCGCAAAGTGTTCTGTCGCGGGCATGACCGCCACGGGCCTTGAGTGCCTGCTGAGGGCGCGGCGTTCGATCCGGGCTTTTGACGCGACGCCGGTGCCAAGGCCCGACGTCGCGCGCATCCTGACGGCGGCGCGGCTTGCGCCGAGCGGCGCAAACCTGCAACCGGGGCGGTTTCACGCGCTCTCGGGCGCGCCGTTGGAGAGGCTCAAGTCGGCCTTGCTTGATGCGGTGGCGACGGGGCGTGAACCGGTGTCGGAGTTTTCGTATTTTCCCGATCCGATGGCTGCGGCCCTGAAGGCGAAACAGCGGGCGGCGGGCTATGCTCTTTACTCTGCATTGGGGATCGAACGGCGCGATATCGCGGGGCGAAAGGCCCAGTTTGACCGCAATTACCGCTTTTTCGACGCGCCGGTTGGGATTGTCGTGACGATTCAGCGGGACATGGGCAAGGGGTGCTTCATGGACCTGGGGATGAGCCTCATGGCATTATTTCTGGCGGCCGAGGATATGGGCTATGGCACCAGCGGCATCGGCGCTTTGGGCAATTACGGCGATCTGACGCACGAGGTGATGGGCCTGCCCGAGGACGAACTTGTGGTTTGCGGTATCGCCCTTGGGCGCCCGGATGCGTCGGCGTCGGTGAACACGGTCAGGACAGAGCGCGACGCGCTTGAGGATTTCGCGCGCTTTGAGGGATTTGACGGTTAGGCGCGCAGCAAGAGCGCCGTGCCGATTCCCCCGGCGGCGGCGATGGCGGCAAGGCCCTGGCCGCCGCGAGTGGCAAGTTCATGATAAAGCCGCACCGCATTGATCGCGCCGGATGCGCCGATCGGGTGTCCGCGCGCCAGCGACCCGCCGCCGGGATTGACGATATCGGGGTTGATCCCGCTCTGGGTGACACAGGCGATGGCCTGGGCGGCATAGGCCTCCATCACTTCGGCGACTGTGATTTGATCCGGCGTGATCGCCGCGTCCTGCAACAGCTTTTTGATCGCCGCGACGGGTGCAAGCCCCGGAAGATCGGGGCGACAGCCGACCGTACAGCCTGCGACAATCCGGGCGGTGGGGGTGCCAAGCCTGCGGGCAATGCGCCCTGAGGTCACAACGCAAAAGGCGGCGCCATCGGCGGCGACCGAGGTATTGGCCGGGGTGATGGTTCCGCTGATCGGGCGGGAACGGGCGCAGAGGGTTTGCGACAGGGGACGGGTGAACGGATCCTGTTCGACGCCGTTGATCCCGACGATTTCGCGGGCCAGACGCGGGCGCGCGTTCAGGGCGCGGGCATGGCTTTGCACGGCCCATGCATCCTGATCCGCGCGGGGGATGCCAAGGCTGTGGGCAAGGGCATCGGCGGCGGTGTGCATGTCGGGGTCACGGTCCGGCCATGGGGTAAAGCGGGCCTGGGCATAGGGCCGGGCAGGGCGGCCGTCGGCAAAGGTCTCGGCCCGCTCGGGGCGGCGCGAATAGCTTTCGGCGCCCCCGGCGATGACGACCTCGGCATGCCCCGAACGGATAAGCGCATCGGCCAGAACCAGCGCATCAAGGCCGCTGGCGCATTGCCGGTCAATCGAAAGCCCCGCCACCCGCTCTGGGAGACCCGCCGCAAGGGCACATAGCCGTGCCGGATTGCCGCCCGCGCCAAGAGCGTTGCCGACGATCAGCTCGCCGATGTCCGCGCCGTCCAAGCCGCAGGCGGCAAGGCTGGCGCGGATGACCGGGGCGGCGATCTCGTGAAATTGCAGATCGGCGAATGCGCCGTTCATTGGCACCACGGCAGAGCGCATGGCGGCGACGATACAGGGTTGGGTCATGTGTTGCTTTCTACCCATTTGCGGATCGCGCGATAATCGGGTTTGCCTGCGGGCAGCATCGCAAGCTGTGGCGCGAAAAGCACCCGGCGGGGGGCGCGCAGCGGGCCAAGATCCCGACGACAGAGTTGCAGCACTTCGTTTTCGCCCATCGAGGGATCGGCCCCGGCGATGACCGCCACAAGGCGGCTACCGCGTTTCGGATCTGGCAGGGGGATCACCACGACGTCATCGGTGCCAGCCACCCCGGCAAGATAGGTTTCGATTTCCTCGGGAAAGACATTGATGTCAGAGATCGTCACCATCCGGTTTCGCCGTCCCATGACAAACAGGTTGCCATCGCCGTCGAGCCGCCCGAGTTCCGCGATTGAGAGATAATCACCGTTCCAGCGCGTATCGGCGCTATGCGTGTTGGCGTAGCCGTCAAACAGATAGGGGCTCTTGACCCAGATTTCGCCGATCCCGCCGGTTTCATGACCCGCCTCGTCACGGATCGAAAGCCTCACGTCAGGATAGGCCGTTCCGACCGATCCGCGCGGCGCAGAGCCATTGGACCATGCGATAAAGCTTGTCTCGGCGGCACCATAGAAATGGATCAGCCGGGCATTGGGAAAGAGGCGTGCGGCGGCGGTTCTGATCCTGTCGCTGAGCTGGCCGCCGCCGACCAGAATATGGCGCACCGATGCAAGTGGGGGCGTCACGCCGGTGCAGAGCAGGCCAAGCTGTGTCGGTGTGATATAGAGGACCGTCGCCTGTTCCCGTGCAAGCGCGCCGCCTTGCCGATCCGGGCGGAGGCCATGCAGGTCAAGAATGCGCGTGCCGTGATGGGCCGCTTCCAATGTGCCATATAGAACCAGCGAATGGGCAAGCGTGCCGAACACCGCGATGCAATCGGCGGGCGACAGCCCAAGCACCCGGCCATTTACCGCAAAGCTGCGGGTCCAGGAATGTTGGGTGCGGCGGATCACCTTTGACGTGCCGGTCGAGCCCGAGGTCGCACAGTGCAGATGGCCTTGCCCGTCAAGCGCCGACACGCCCAAGGCGGAGACCGAGATCGAGCAATGGTCGCGGACCAGCCCGCAAAGCTGCGCTATCTGATCGCCGGACGTGATCACGCGGGTGGCGGGGTGCCATTGGAATGTGCCTTGGGTCACGCTCTTAACCTTGTCCTGCGCGGTGTCATCCCCGGTAGCATATAGCATTGATCTGCGGGGTCATGCACGATCCGATCCGATAGTACGCATAAGCAAGGTTATGTAAATAAAACCTGTTCGCGGTCACTCCAATTCCACCAACAGATCCTTGGCGTCGATCTGGGCTCCGGGGCTGACGTGGACGGCTTTGACGGTGGCGTCGCGGTCGGCGGTTAGGCCAGTTTCCATTTTCATAGTTTTGATAGTCAGCAGCAGATCGCCTTTGTGGATCCGCCGGTCCACCTGCACCGCGACCGACGCCACAACGCCGGGCATAGGCGCGCCTACATGGTCCGCATTGCCGGTTTCGGCTTTGGGACGTGCGGCGGTGGCCGATGAGCCAATTACCCAGTGACATGCCTGTCATCTTCTGGAGATTCCGGGTGAAGCTGCGCCTGCTCATGCCGGACCGTGCGGCCAGCGAATCGACGTCGTGTGTCGCGGACAGGTTTTCGGTCACGTATGATCCAAAAGGGTCAGATTCCGGCCAACGGCGCCACGCCGTTCCAGATACTTGCGCACCCAGCGATGGATGGCAAAGGCATCGACCGATATGGCACGCAGATTCCTGCATGAAAGTGGGTAGCGACAATACCAGCGTACCGCCATCAGGATGATCCCACAGGTAAACCGGTGCCGATCAAACGGATTCTTACGCTGCGCCATCGGCACCTGCATTGGCACAAACAAGCGGACCCTGCGACTTCCGTCGAGTTGATGTAACGGAGCCTTCTCAACTCAGCTTGCCGCGCTGCATCATCGGAGTGCAGCCAAAGGCTGTGCGATATACACGCGAGAAGTGCGCAGAACTTTCAAAACCACAGGCCAAGGCAACGTCCATGATCGACATTTCGGTCTGCACGAGTAAGTGACGCGCTCTTTCAAGCCGCATTTCCATGTAGTATTTCTTCGGCGATGCGTTCAGATATTTGCCAAAAAGGCGTTCCAGTTGACGTGTCGAGATACCAAGGTCACGCGCGATTGCTGACGGCGACACCGGGTGTTCGAGTTGTTCTTCCATTTGCGCTATGGCCGCCACAAGGTGCGGATTGCGCATTCCATTGCGCGACTGAAGGGAGACCTTTTGCGCAGCCGTCGCTTCCCGAACGGCATTGTATACCATTTGGTCCGCCACCGCGACGGACAGGTCGTGCCCATGGTCCCTGGAAATCAGATGCAGCATCAGGTCCGCTGTTGCGGTACCGCCTGACGCTATGGGGTGTTTTTCATCCGCTACAAAGACATTGCGAAGAAGGTTAACTTCGGGAAATTTTTCCATGAAGCTGTCATGATATTCCCAATGGATGGAGGCTTCGCGGCCATTCAGGAACCCGCCGATTGCAAGCACCCAGCTGCCTGAGCAAAGCGCGCCGATCCGTGTGCTGGTCAGTCGATCTTTTCGCCGTAGTGCATTGAGAAGGACAGAATGGTCCTTGGACTGCATCCCGATCCCGGACAACACGATCAGCCTGTCGCAGTCCGGCAGGGCGTCGAAGCGATACTGCACCTCGATACGGGTGCCGTCAGAACTGCTGGCGGTCGCACCGCCAAGAGATGCGTAGGACCAACGATAAAGGGTTACGGGTCTCGTCAATAGGTTTGGTATGAAGATTACCCGGATTGGCAGACTTCATCCAATGAGGGCTTTCAGGGAACTTTGCGCCGGACGCAATCTGCCACATACCTGCGACGATGCTTGGGGTGGCGATATCATCGCGGCTGCCTGTGTACATATGGCCGCGTCGGTCGCGCCCAATCGTGCTGAGGGGGCATGGATTGCTGCCCCTTACATTGAGGGCCACTATGATACGGTCGACGGCATAACAATCCAAAATGGGCATATCGCTTTGCCGACGGGACCGGGTCTTGGTGCCATGCTGGACGAGTCACTATTTGGAGTATCCATATTTTCGATCTGACTGGGTGACCAAGGTTGCGTCGCAAAGTTCCAGATTGGTTTAAAAGGTCTGATCACTGGACATGATTATGCCGCCAGGTTCGCAAGTATCTGGAACGGCGTGGCGCCGTTGGCCCGAAGCGGTTCAAGCCGTTGCCACAACACATCTGAAACCACAAACCGCTGCCGGTCCATTCAGACCTCCCGTTTGGGATTCTGAATCAGAAAGCACGCGGAATGCGAATCCGAATTGTCCATGGACCCTAGTGCTTCAGGCATTGCCTTACCGGGCTATTCATCGACAGATCCCGTCACCGTCCTCACCGCTCGCAGGACCGCCTCTGCGAGTTTGGAGTTGGACCCTTTCTCGATGGTAGGATCGAAGGCCCCAAAATCGATGCCGAGGACGTCGAATTTTGCCGCAACGGCGGCCAGAACATGGTCGAGCTGCGCGAAAGTCATGCCACCGGGCGCCATGTAGGAACTGACGCGCACCTCGGAAGGATCGAGACAGTCGACATCGATATGAATGTAAACACTGGTCACCTCTTCCCGTAGCGCGTCCAGCGCTGTTTCCACCGCGTTCTCGAACCCGAATTCCGCGACCTCCGCAGGGGTCACACGAAGCCCGGGCAGATCGTCTGGCGCCCATGGGTTAGCGCTGGTGTCATGCAGCCCGATTGATGCAACACGCTCATCGGTCAGGGGGCGAAACCCCTTGTGCTCGGCCATGTAGCGTTTCCAACACCGCCCGGTGATCATTGCCACCGGCATTCCTTCCAGCAGGCCCGACCTAGATGTCTCGGGTGTTGACGCATCGGAATGGGCGTCAAGCCAGATCATTCCGATATCGTCATGCTCACCGAGTGCCGCGACCATCCCGATCGCCGCCGTGCATCCGACAATAAGGCCGACGGGTAACTGGTTGTGACGACGGGCTTTTCTTACCTCCTCGGCATACCGAGCATTTTGAGCCCAAATCCTGCTCATTTGATCGCCGGGAAAGAACCCGGCTACGTTTAGTCCGTCATTGCCGGCGCAGTCTTCAGGGTCTGGTTCGTCTTGGTCGTCAATCATGACGCATGGCACCTCACCAAATTCCCGTTCCAGCGCCTCGAGAAAACCTGGACTGTCGTGAATGGCCATTGGGCGAAGGTGCATCCGGTTTGCACCGTTGTTAGAACGTCTGCCGAAAGAATATGGATAGATGATGAGTGCGGGAGTAGACATTTATAACCTTTTCGAGTTGTGATTGATCAGGTAGGAGCAACTTGCCTTGAGAAAATGCAATGCGGTCTCAACAGCCCGCGGCAAAATTTTCTATCGAGTGCTGTCTGAGCGGGCAGTTGAACATCCTCCGCTGCAGCGTTGAATGCAAAACATCAACTTTCATCTTACCTTCGTTCGCGCAACTCGCAGCGCCTTTTTTCGAGGCACAACTGCAACCGGGCCGCGCGCTTAATGCGTGCGACCCAAGTCTTGTCAGGATGTCATATCGCAATCATTTCGCCATCGCCAGGCGTACGAAGCACTTCTGCAAATCCATGCTCATCTGCGAATGCGCGAAGTTCTGCGCGTGTCAGAATGCAGTGATTCACCGCCTCCATGTGCGACGCAATCAAAAGGGTGTCGGGCGAAGCTTCATGGACGCTCAGGGTGTCGTCCGTGCCCATGATGATCCCGTCATCCAACCCTTGGATCATGGCATATCCGGTGTTCAGGATGGCGACCTCCGGCTGATGGGCCGCCAAAACCTGAGCCACATCATCATTCCAGATGGTGTCACCGACAAGATAGACGGTTTTTTCCTCTGGATGCATGAACACAACACCGCAGACTTCGCCAAGGATATGGCCAATGGCTTCGTAATGTGCCTCGGTTCCGTGACGGCCGTCCGTTTTGATCAGCTGCACACCGTTGAACTCGGAATGTTCCGAAAGCACCCGAACATCGGCAAATCCCTGACCCCGGATGATGTCTGAATCGGTGTCGTTTTGCGTGAAGATCGGCAGGTGTTTGGGCAGTGCCTCTTGTGCTGCTTCGTCCCAGTGGTCCGGGTGCAGGTGAGTGACAATCACTGCATCGACGTCGATGATGTCAGCCACGGGCAATGGCAGATGGACCAACGGATTGCGCTCTTCGCTGTTGAGCGTACCTTCGAACCCGGGAAAGCTGTGGCGATCTGCCAGCATCGGATCAATGAGGAAGCGGACACCGCCATAGTCAACGCGAAGCGTTGCATTGCGAATCTGGGTGATCGTTGCGCGTTTTGCGGACGATGTTCCTTGTTGCGCAGTGGCTGTCGCAGCCATTCCTCCAGTGAGGGCGGCACCGGTCAGGGTAAGCATTTCTCGACGGGTGATCATTATGTCTCTCCATTTCCAGATCAGCGGGCAAGGAAATCGTCGGTCGAGATGACCTCGCCATAGGCAAAGCCGAAGGACGACATCATCGCGGCGTGAATATGGGCGGCGGGCACAGTCACCCCGTTGAACTCCAGATTCCGTGTCGCGCAGGCGTCGTGGATGGTCACGGTGCGATAGCCGAAATCATTGGCGGCGCGCACCGTCGCATCGACACACATATGGCTCATCGCGCCGATCACCACGACCTCTTCGATCCCTTTCTCGTCGAGCAGGTCTTTCAGACCTGTGGCCCGGAAGGAATTTGGGAAATTCTTGGTTATGACCGGCTCGCCCTCGGCTGGGGCGACACTCTCGTTGATCTCGGCACCTCTGCTGCCCGGCACGAAGATCGGCCCCCCAGGCTTTTCATGACGAACATTGACCACCAGATCCCCGACCTTGCGGGCCTGAGCGATGACGCGGGCCGCGTTTGCAGCAGCACCCTCGATGTTTTCGAGCGCAAAGCCGCCTTCCGGCCAGTATTCGTTCTGGAGATCAACGACGATAACAGCACGTTTGGACATGGGTTCAACCTTTCATGATCCGATTTCATTGACCTGAACCTGGCCTGCCGCCATAAAAAGGACGATTGGCGATATCGACAGAATAAGAGGCAATAAAGACAAATGACAACCATTCGGTTTGGCATCCTCCTTTACCCTGGGGCGCAGAACTCGGCCGCACTGGGATTGGCGGACCTGTTCGAGATCGCCGGGCGCATGGCCCGCACCACAGCACAAGACACGCCGCAGTTGCAGGTGGACCTTTTGAAGGAGGAGGCTGTGTATTCGACACGATATTCGGTCGATTTCGCGTGAAGTCGCCGAGGATTCGACATTGCTCGTGCCAATCGGCAGGGGTCCCGAATCCTGGCCCGCAATCTCCATTTGGCGGGCTTTTCCCTGATCGTGCGATGCCAGAACTTCGACGCCTGCAGGCTGAATTGGGATCGAGGCACTCGTTTCGAGAAGCCGCCCGATTGATCTAAATGTTCCTGCCCTGTTCGGCCCAGTTGAACACGACAGTGCGAAATCGCTTGGGCCGCATCGCTGACAAAATCAGCAACGACGACGCACACCGAGGAGACGCGGGTACAAACGCGGCCTTCTCCCCACTGACTGTTTTCCTAGATGGTGCGCACATACGATGTCGGCCTGAATACCAGAAACGGCACCTTGATGTTGTGGTCGGCAAAGTTGAAAGCCTCAATATGAGCCGACGATTTGGCCTCGTTCAACAAGCCGCTGCATCGCCTGCCAGACAGCTCCGAAATGACCTGATTGCACAAGGTTGGGATGGCCAAAGCAAGGTGACCGTGATATTAGACGGCCAGCCAAACTTGGTGCAGGGCACCCTGCGATCGAAAGGCTTTTCAGGGTTGCCACTACTGTTCGAGCGAACCGCCGAAACACTGCGTTGGTACCTTTGGCATGGGAAAGTGATGACCGCCGCGACAATCCTCAACGGAAGGCTAACTGTTTCAAAGATGGCCGCCTGACCACCATGTTTTGCCCGCTCCCGGCATTGATGTGGATCATGCGGCCCTGCGCGATGCCATTTCAGGAGACAGCCTATGAAAACCTCAATCGCGACGGTATCGATTTCGGGCAACCTGCCGGAAAAGCTTGAGGCCATTGCCAAGGCCGGTTTCGACGGTATCGAAATCTTCGAGCAGGATTTCATCGCCCATGACGGCAGCCCCCGCGAGGTTGGCGACCTGATCCGCTCCATGGGCCTTGAGATCACCCTGTTTCAGCCCTTTCGCGATTTCGAGGGGCTTCCCGATCCGCTGCGGGCCAAGGCCTTTGACCGCGCCGAGCGCAAGTTCGACCTGATGCAGGAGCTTGGCACCGACCTTATCCTTGTCTGCTCATCCTGCCACCCCGAGGCCCTGGGTGGGATCGACCGCGCCGCGGCGGATTTTTACGAACTGGGTGAACGGGCGCGCGGGCGGGGTCTGCGCGTCGGCTATGAGGCGCTTGCCTGGGGGCGTCACGTCAACGATCACCGTGATGCCTGGGAGGTGGTGCGCCGCGCGGAGCATGACAATGTCGGCCTGATCCTTGACAGTTTTCACAGCCTCGGCCGCAAGATTGACCCGGAAACCATCCGGCGCATTCCGGGCGACAAGATATTCTTTGTGCAACTGGCTGATGCGCCGCTGATCGACATGGACCTGCTTTACTGGTCCCGTCATTTCCGCAATATGCCTGGTGAAGGCGACCTTGATGTCACCGCCTTCATGCGGGCGGTCGTCGCGACGGGTTATGGCGGGCCGATCTCGCTTGAAATCTTCAACGATCAGTTTCGCGGCGGGCCACCGGCGACCATCGCCAAGGATGGCTATCGCTCGCTTGTCGCGCTGATGGACGATGTGCGCCGCGAAGAACCCGGTACGACGCTCGACCTGCCCGATATCCCGGCCAAGTCGCTTGTGCGGGGGGTATCCTTTGTCGAGTTCGCCAGCCGGGGCGAAGAGGCCACCGCCCTTGAGGCGATGCTTGAAACGCTGGGGTTTGTCCATGCCGGAACCCATATCGCCAAGACCCTGTCACTCTGGGTTCAGGGCGATGTGCGCATTGTCATCAACCGCGAGACCACGGGCTATGCCAGCAGCGCCTATGCCATGCATGGCACCACGGTCTGTGACGTCGGCATCGCGGTAGAGGATGCCGCCGCCACCGTATCCCGTGCGACGCAATTGGGCGCTCAGCCCTTCAATCAGCCGGTTGGCCCCGGCGAGATTGATATTCCGGCCATCAGGGGCCTGAGCGGAAGTGTTCTGCATTTCATCGACGACAAAAGCGGCCTGAGCGATGTCTGGTCGGTCGAGTTCACCAGGTCCGAGACCGCGAAACAGGGGGCCGGATTGAACCGGATCGACCATCTTGCCCAGACCATGAGCTATGACGAGATGCTTAGCTGGTCGTTGTTCTACACAACCCTGTTCGAGATGCGCAAATCGCCGATGGTCGATGTGGTCGATCCTGACGGCCTTGTGCGCAGTCAGGCGCTGGAGACGCCTGAAGGCGTCTTTCGGATC
>NZ_CAJXIP010000013.1 GCF_913054395.1 uncultured Roseovarius sp. | reverse complement strand
CTTCCGTGCCCGATTTGGTGGGGAACGAGACGGTGACAACCTGCTGGCCGATGGCGTCTACTCGGTGAACTCGGAGATCCAGGACGGGTATCCGGAATTCACCATGCAGATGCTGATGGATCTGGGTTGGGATGGCGATCTTACGGACGAGGAACGTGCATCCATCGATGCGGTGGCTGGTCCTAAAACCAACTGGAAAACCGACCTCTCGGGCGGCATCCAGCGGGTTGCAATCAAGCACGAATGTGCGCCATTTGGTAACGCCAAGGCTCGCGCTGTTGTGTGGACGTTCCCGGATCCAGTGCCTGCGCACCGCGAGCCTCTGTACACCAACCGTCGCGATCTGGTCGAAGACTACCCAACATACGAGGACCGTCAGGCCTATCGCCTGCCAACTCTCTATGCCTCGATCCAGAAGAAAGACGTGTCCAAGGACTTCCCGATCATCCTGACATCCGGCCGCTTGGTCGAATATGAGGGCGGCGGCGACGAAACCCGATCCAACCCCTGGCTGGCGGAATTGCAGCAGGACATGTTTGTCGAGATCAATACCCGTGATGCCAACAATTTGGGTGTTCGTGACGGGGCTCAGGTCTGGGTCGAAAGTCCCGAAGGCGGCAAGGTCAAAGTGATGGCCATGGTCACTGAACGGGTCGGTGAAGGCGTTGCCTTTATGCCGTTCCACTTTGGTGGGCATTTCCAGGGCAAGGACCTTCGGGACAAATACCCGGATGGGGCGGACCCTTACGTGTTGGGCGAAAGCTCGAACACCGCTCAGACCTATGGCTATGACTCAGTCACGCAAATGCAGGAGACAAAATGTACTCTCTGCAGCATCAGTGCAGCATAAGGAGAAAGAAAGATGGCAAGAGCTAAGTTCCTCTGCGACGCCGACCGCTGCATTGAATGCAACGCCTGCGTCACTGCCTGTAAGAACGAGCATGAGGTACCTTGGGGTATCAACCGCCGCCGTGTTGTCACCATCAACGATGGTAAGCCCGGTGAACGGTCGATCTCAGTCGCCTGTATGCATTGTTCGGATGCGCCCTGTATGGCCGTGTGCCCAGTGGATTGCTTCTACCAGACCGACGACGGTGTGGTGCTGCACTCTAAGGATCTGTGCATCGGTTGTGGCTACTGCTTCTACGCGTGCCCATTTGGTGCGCCGCAGTACCCGCAGGCCGGCAACTTTGGCAGCCGTGGCAAGATGGACAAATGTACCTTCTGTGCCGGTGGCCCAGAGGAGAACCACTCCAACGCGGAATTCTCCAAATACGGCCGCAACCGGATTGCAGAAGGCAAACTGCCTCTCTGCGCCGAGATGTGTTCCACCAAAGCGCTGCTGGCGGGTGACGGGGACGTTGTGTCCGCGATCTACCGTGAGCGTGTTGTGGCACGCGGCTTTGGTTCCGGTGCATGGGGCTGGGGTACAGCCTACGAACAGAAAGGCGGCTGACCGATGGTCAGGGGCGTACCCCTTGTGGTGCGCCCTTCCGCAGTTCGGACCGGGTGGGCGACGGTTAAGTCGCCCACCTTGCCAATGTTTGAAATTCCCAGACAGGATGACCCGCGATGACCCGCATTATCATGACACTACTGGTGTCTCTTTTCCTGACGGTGCCGCTGGCCGCGCAAGAGGCGGTCGAGGTGCCGCAACCGGACCGTTCGGCGACCGGTGGGGCGCAGACACTGGACGATATCCTTGCCCGGCAACGTGGCGAGAAGATTGACGATTCATTCCGCTCCGGCGCGACGGGCGATCCCGACAACGCCGCCGGGGTTGCAAATCAGCTTGGCACGCTTGGCGGCACATCGGATGCCGAGGTCTGGCGCGGCCTGCGCTATGGGCTTTCCGATGTCAAAGTCTCGGCCGGTGGCCCCGAGGCCCGCGTCCTGATTCAGGATGGTGGGATGAGATGGCTGGAATTCCGCCAGGGGCCGCTGGCGACATACGGCGCCTATCTCCTTGGTGGCACCATCGTGTTGCTGGCGCTGTTCTTTCTGTTGCGTGGCCGTATCCGCATCGACGGCGAAAAGACCGGGCGTACCGTGACTCGCTTTCAGGCGGTCGAGCGCTTTGGCCACTGGCTTATGGCCGGCTCATTCGTGGTGCTTGGCATTACCGGGCTGATCACGCTGTTTGGCCGCAAGGTCCTTATTCCCGCTTTTGGGCATGAGGCGTTCTCGACCCTCGCGATTGCGTCGAAATGGGTGCATAACAATATCTCATGGGCCTTCATGATCGGTCTCGTGATGGTGTTTGTCATGTGGGTCATGCACAACATCCCCAACAAGACCGATCTGAAATGGATCGCCGTTGGCGGCGGCATCTTCAAGAAGGGCGTCCACCCGCCTGCCAAAAAGTTCAATGCTGGCCAAAAGATGATCTTTTGGGCGGTGATCCTGTTTGGCGCCTCGATCTCGGTGACGGGCCTGTCGCTTTTGTTCCCGTTCGAGATGCCGATGTTCGCCAAGACCTTCGCCATCCTCAATCAGACCGGCCTGCCGCAGGCGCTTGGCTTTGGCGAATTGCCGGTGATGCTTGCGCCGCATGAGGAAATGCAGCTTGCGACGCTCTGGCATTCGATGATGGCCTTTGTCCTGATGGCGATCATCCTGGCGCATATCTATATCGGCTCGGTCGGGATGGAAGGCGCCTATGACGCGATGGGGTCGGGCGAGGTCGAAGAGCAATGGGCACGCGAGCACCATAGTCTCTGGCTTGAAGAGGTGCGCAAGGCCGAGGGTCAGACCGAAGGCAAAGCGACCCCCGCAGAGTAGCGATGCGCAGGCATTTGACAGGCCTGTTGTGTCTTGGGCTGGTGGCGGTTGCGCCGCCACTGGCCGCGCAGGAGTTTACCACGCTCAAGGGGCATGGCGGACCGATCATGGGAATTGCCGTGCACGACCGCACCGGACAGGTGGCCTCGGCCAGTTTCGACAACTCGGTCGGTCTCTGGCAGGGGCGCAAGCCGCGCTGGCTTGAGGGGCACCGCGCGGCGGTGGTCAGCCTTGAGTATCTCGGTGAAACCCGGCTTGTCTCGGGTGGCGATGATTTCGCGGCCATGATCTGGGATATTGAAAGCGGCGCGTACACCCGCCTTGAGGGGCACAAGGGCAAGATCGCGGCGCTGGATGTGTCACCCGATGGCCAATGGATCGCCTCGGCAAGCTGGGATGGCGCGATCGGGATATGGCCGCTGGCGGGGGGCGCCCCCACGTTTCTGCGCGGCCATGACACCGCCGTGACCGATGTCGCCTTTGGCCGCGACAGCGCGCTGCTTTATTCGGCCTCCTCGGATGGCACGGTGCGCGAATGGCACTGGCAGGACCCGGCCATGCGGCCCCGGGTGGTGATTGATCAGGGGTTCGGCGTGAACCGGATCGTGCTTGGCCCTGACGACACATGGCTTGCCTATGGCGCGGTTGATGGCGCAACGCGGGTGATCCGCCCTGAAACAGGCGAGACCCTGGCCGATTTCACCCTCGACCGCCGCCCGATCCTGTCGCTGGCCCATCACGCCGGGACCGGGCAATTGGCGGCCGGGGACGGGCATGGCTATATCATGGTGATCGACACCCACGGCTGGCAGATCGCGCGCGACTTTCGCGCCATGCAACGCGGCCCGGTCTGGGCGCTTGAATTTTCGCCCGACGGCAAGATGATCTATGCCGGGGGGCTTAACGATGTGGTCTACGGCTGGCCTGTCGCCCTGTTGAGCGAATATGACCCGGCGGGCGCCCCTGAGCACAGCTTTTTGCGTGCCCCGAGGGAGATGAGCAACGGCGAGCGCCAGTTCATGCGCAAGTGCTCGATCTGTCACGCGCTGACGCCGCCACCCTCGCGCAAGGCGGGGCCTACTTTATACGGGGTGTTCGGGCGCCCGGCCGGAAGCGTGCCGGGCTATGCCTATTCCGAGATCCTGACCGGATCTGATATCATCTGGTCTGACGATACGATAGACGCTTTGTTTGATCTTGGGCCGGATCACTATATCCCCGGCTCGAAGATGCCTATGCAACGGATCACGGCGGCGCAGGACCGAGCCGATATGATAGACTACCTGCGTGATGCCACGGCCAAACGGGAGAACTGAGAATGAAAGCTATGATCACGGCCTTTGTCGCCTGCGCCATTATTGCCGCTGCCGCGCCCTATCTGCTTGAGGCCGCGGGCTTCAGCACCGAAGCCAAGCGCGCGGGCGATGCGGTTCGCCTAGGTGACGCCGCACAATGAGCCCAACTGCGGCGCGGGGGCGGCCTGCGCAGGACGAGCGTGACGATTACGGCGAAAATCTCGGTGCGGCATCGGTCCTTGTGATTGATGACGAGCCGGGGATGCGTAATTTCCTGGTCAAGATCCTCGGCCCGCGCTGCAAGCGGGTCGAGCAGGCGCGCTCTTGCCGTGAGGCGGGCGATATTCTTGATCAGGCCCATTTCGACCTGGTGATCCTCGACAACATAATGCCCGACAAGACCGGGCTCGATTGGCTTGAGGAACAGCGCCATGTGGGCTTTTTTGCCGATACGATCCTGATCACTGCCTATGCCGATCTGGATACCGCGATCAAGGCGCTGCGGGCAGGGGTGACAGATTTCGTCCTGAAGCCGTTTCGCGCCAATCAGATTTTGAATGCCGTCGCGCGTGCGCTGGATCGCAAATATCTGCGGCGCGAAAACTATTTGTTGCGCCACGAGTTGTCAGAGGGCGGACAGGCCGCGCGCGGGCGGCTTTTGGGCAATTCCGAACCGGTTCAGGCGGTCCGCGAGATGCTGGGGAAACTGGCGCCATTGCCCACATCGGTGCTTTTCACCGGCGCCAGCGGCACCGGCAAGGAGATCGCCGCGCGCACCCTGCATGGCATGTCGGATCGCGCGGAAAAGCCGTTCGTCGCGATCAACTGCGCCGCGATTTCCCCCGACCGGATCGCGGAAGAGCTTTTTGGCGTGGTTGAAGGCGAGCGCTATCGCAAGGACGGTCTTTTGCTGCATGCGGACGGCGGCACGTTATTGCTCGATGAGGTGGCACAACTGGCCGAGAACGTGCAGGCCGCGCTGCTTCGGGTGCTGGAGGACAAGCGGATCAGGCCGCTTGGCTCGGAACGGGAAATTCCGCTGAACCTGCGCTTTCTGTTCGCCACCAATGCCGACCTGAAACAGGCGGTCGATGAGGGCCGGTTTCGCGCCGATCTCTACCATCGGATCAATGTGGTCAATATCGCGATGCCGCATCTCAAGGAGCGCAAGGAGGATATCGTCGAACTGGCCGCCTTGTTCATGAGTGAATTTTCCAGAAGCCTTGGCATGCCCGCGCTTGAGTTGAACGAAGAAGTCCTGCTGAAGCTAAGCCGCTATGACTGGCCCGGTAATGTGCGCGAATTGCGTAACCTGATTGAACGTTCGGTCATCCTTGGCGCCTTTCCGGACGAGTTCGCGGGCAATGGCCGCATGACCGGAACGCAGGCCATCGAGACGCTGGAACTGGTTGAACAGCGCCATATCATGGCGGTGCTGGATGCCTGCGGCGGGAACCGCGCCGAGGCCGCAAGGCGGCTTGGTGTGGCGCGCAAGACGGTGGATCGCAAATGCGCGGCCTGGGGGCTTTAGCCGCGCGTCGCGCCCTTGTCCGCCGCAAAGGCGCTCAGATATCCTTGCCGCTGTCCTCGGGAAGCCAGACCGTGAATTCGGCGCCGCCCGTCGTTTGGTTGCGCACCGAAATAAGCCCTTTGGCCTGTTGAATAAGGGTCTGGCTGACCGACAGGCCAAGCCCGGTGCCCTCGCCAAGCTTGGTTGTGAAGAACGGATCGAATACCGAGGCAAGCTTGTCGGCGGGAATGCCGGGGCCGGTGTCGGCGATCACCAGAGCGGCGCCACTCTGGCCGTCGTGCTCTGCACGCCGCAGGGTGATCGTCAGTTGGCCGCGCGGTCCCATTGCCTGAACCGCATTGACCACGAGGTTGATGATCACCTGCTGCAATTCGCCGGGGTTGATGCGCACGGGCGGCGTGTCCTCGGCCACCTTGATGCAAAGATGGGTCTGGGCGTTGACGATCACGTGATCCACCAGCACGAGACAATCCTTGAGCACGGCCGCAATGTCGATCTGCTCTTCGAAACTGCCAAATTCGGTGGGCCGGGCGAATTGCAGCAATTTACTCACGATGGCACTTATCCGCCCGACTTGCCGGTCGATCAGCGATAACTCGGTCTCTACCGGTTCCGTGCTCTTGCCAAGGGTCTGGCGGATGACGTCGACATTGCCCTGAATGACCGCCACGGGGTTGTTGATTTCATGCGCGACCCCGGCGGTGATCTCGCCGATCGAGGCCAACTTTTCCGACATGACCAGTTGTTGATAGGTGGTTTCCAGCTTTTGATTGGCCTCGCGCAATTCTGCCGTGCGCTCTTCGACGCGGGTGTTCAATTCATCCGCCCAGGAGCGCAGATCGCGGTCGCGTTCCTGAACCTGGTCAAGCAGGCTATCGAGATGTGCGGCCACCGCGCCGATTTCATCGCGTGAGGGCACCGGCCCGATCCGCGCGTCAAGCTCTCCGCTTTCGACCTTGCGCATGGTCTGGGTCATCCGTTCCAGCGGCGAGAATATTCCCCCCGCCATCCGCAGGAACAGTGGGATGGTCAGCGCCAGAATGGCGAGAAAGGCCACGAAGATAAGGATATAGGCGCCGCGTTTCACGGCGGTGAACGGCGCCTCGAGAAAGCCCACGTAGAGCATCCCGACGCGGTTGCCAAAGCTGTCGGTCAGCGGTTCATAGGCCGAGATATACCAGTCATTTACCACGAAGGCGCTATCCAGCCAGGTGCGCCCGGCATCCAGAACAGCGCCGCGCACCGCCGCCGATACGCGCGTACCAAGGGCGCGCTCGCCCTCGAACAGGCGCACATTGGTCGAGATGCGCACATCGTCGAGAAACAGCGTCGCGGTGCCCTGACGGTCGTCGCTGGCGCCGGTCGTGCGGTAGACAAGCGCATTGATCGTGTCGATGAAATCAAGGTTCCGGTTAAGCAATATCCCCCCTACAAGCACCCCGCTGCGCCCCGGAGTGGTCACTGCGGTGGCGGTGTGCATGACCATGCCGCGATCCTCGACCTGTCGATCTGTCGGCACGGCGGCGCGGGTCGCGATCAGCGGGACGCGCGCGCGGGCCGCAAGACCCGACCCGCTGGGAAGGGCATCGAGATCAGCGCCCGAAAGAATGTCGATTTCCGTGGCCGATCCGCCTCGTACCGCTGCCGCGATCACCGGCCAGCTATTGGCCTTTTCGCGGGCCTCGGGGGCGGGCAGGAAATAGAGGAAATCAAGCCCGAGGGTCGTGCGGTTGTCCTGAAGGAAGCGGTTGAAGCGGTCCGACGCGTGCTGGCTGGCGCGGTTGAACTCAAGCGAGCGCGCCAGACTTCGGACGTCGTTGCCGGTGGTGTCGAGGATGCGTTGCAGATACTGATCGGCGATGCGCAGGTCACTCTGCACATTGGTGATCAGCAGGTTGTCGTAATTGGCTGACCAGCGGTTGACGGCCAGCAACAACAACAGCGGCATCAGCACCATCAGGGGCAGCAGGGCCAGGATCAGTAGTCGAAGCCGAACTGAGGTCATGAAAATGTCGGGCCCTTTGGTCTGGGCCCGACATTAGGTCATTTACAGGTTGCAGGCAATTGCCCCTGCGCGGCAGGTCTTAGTTCCAGCCGACCTGGTTGAAGATCGCCTGTGCCTCGGCGGCATTGCGGCTAAAGGCCGAGGTGTTGGTGGTGGTGTCGGCCTTGAACGTGCCAAGCCGCGCCGTACCCTCGTCACCGGCCACGCCCTCGACGGCGGGGTATTCGTGGTTGTCGCGGGCAAACTGGGTCTGGGCAAAGTCACCTGTCAGAAACTCGAGCAAGGCGGTCGCCTCGTCGGGGTGCGGAGCCGCCGCAGTCATCGCGGCCACTGCGAGGTTGACGTGCGCGCCGCGTCCGTCCTGGTTGGGCCAGACCCAACCGATGCCTTCGATTCCCGAGGTCAGCCCGTCAACGTCGCCGTCAAAGCCACGCAGGAAGTAATAGTTGTTGGCCACTACCACGTCGCATTCGCCCGACACGATACCGCGGAGTTGGTCGGTATCGCCGCCCTGGGGCGGGCGCGCCATGTTCGCGACAACGCCAGCGGCCCAATCCTTGGCGGCCTCGGCCCCGTTTGCCTCGATGAGCGAGGCCAGAAGCGACTGGTTATATACGTTCGACGAGGAGCGGATACAGACCTTGCCCTGCCATTTCGGATCGGCAAGCTCTTCGTAGGTCTGCGGCGGGGTCTCGACGCGATCCTTGGCGTAAAAGATGATGCGCGCGCGCTGTGACAGGCCGAACCAAAGATCGTCGGGGTGGCGCAGATGGGCAGGCACGCGATCCTTGATGGACTCAGAGGTGAAGGCCTGCAGGACACCGGCCTCTTCGGCGCGTGCCATGCGACCGACGTCAACGGTGATGAACACATCGGCGGGGCTGTTGGCGCCCTCGGCGGTGAGGCGCGCTATAAGCTCGTCTGCGTCGGCCTCGATCCGGTTCACGGAAATGCCGGTCTTGTCGGTGAATTCCTCGTAAAGCGCGTTATCGGAATCATAGTGGCGGCTGGAATATACATTGACCTCCTGTGCGAGCACGGGGGTGGTCAGCGCCAGCGTTGCAGTAATGCCAATGGCAGCTTTGAGCGATTGCATCGGGTGTCCTCTCTTGGGTGTCCGAGTGAATTGATGCGCCCGTTCTCATGTTTCTGACTAAAAGAGTCAATATATAATTCCGACAAAAATAGTCGGACCTTTTCAGGGGTGCGATTCAGCGTGCCGCGCGACCTGATCGACGGCTGGCAAGGCTGCCGCCGATGCTTGTCACGGCAAAGACAAGCGCGGCGAGACAGACAATCGTCGGCCCCGTCGGCGTATCAAGCCGGAATGAAGCGCCAAGCCCGCCTAGCGCCGCGATGGCGCCGATCAGCATGGCAAATGCGGCCATGCGCTCTGGCGTGGCGCTGAGCGGACGCGCGGCGGCGGCGGGCACGATCAGCATGGCGGCAATCAGCAGCACGCCGACGACCTTGATCGCCACTGCCACCACAAGCGCCAACGCGAGCGTCAGCACAAGTTGTTCGCGGCGCGGGTTGATGCCACCGGCATAGGCCAGATCAGGGTTTAGCGTGGCGGTCAAAAGCGCCTGCCAACGCCAGGCCAGCAAGCCAAGCACAAGCACGGCCCCGCCCCAGATCACGGCAAGGTCGCCCGCGCTTACCGCAAGGATATCGCCGAACAGATAGGCCATGAGGTCAATCCGCACCCCCGACAGGAACGACACCGCCACAAGCCCGAAGGCAAGCGCGGAATGCGCCAGAACACCAAGCAGGGTATCCATCGCAAAGCCGCGCCCCGACAGGCCCGATACCGTCATCGCCATCGCCAGCGAAACCGCGAGCGCGCCGATAAAGATCGAGGTCGAAAATGCCAGGGCAAGCGCCACGCCAAGGATCGCCGCATGCGCCGTCGCATCGCCGAAATAGGCCATCCGTCGCCAGACCACGAAACACCCCAGGGGGGCAGCGGCAAGCGCCACGCCAAGCCCGGCGAGGGCGGCGCGGACCATGAAATCGTCAAGTAGAATCATTCGGCGGCCTCATGTGGGTGTTCGTGATTGCAGTCTGCACTATGATCGTGATCGTGATCGTGGTTGTGCTCGTGGCGGTAAAGCGCCAATGCGCCTTGGGTGCCGGTGCCGAAAATGGCGCGGTATTCCTCGGCCTGTGCGACGATTTCGGGGCGACCTTCGCAACAGATGTGACCGTTAAGGCAAATCACCCGGTCGCTGGCGCTCATCACCACATGCAGTTCGTGACTGACCATCAGAACGGCGCAGTCAAGGCTTTGGCGCACCTCTTCGATGCGGCGGTAAAACGCGGCAGAGCCGGGTTGATCAAGCCCCTGCGTGGCCTCGTCCAGGATCAGAAGATCGGGCTTTTCCATGAGGGCGCGGGCCAGCAGGACGCGCTGAAACTGCCCGCCCGATAGATCCGCCATCTGGTGATCGCGCAGATCCGGAAGGCCCGCCTGTTCCAGTGCGGCACGCAGGTCTTTTGCGGGATGGCGGCGCGGCAGGCCCAGAAACCGGGTGACGGTCAGCGGCAGCGTCGGGTCGATATGAAGCTTTTGCGGCACATAGCCGATCCGAAGCCCCGGCGCGCGGATGATCGAACCGCTGGTCGGGGCGAGGGCGCCGACAATGGCGCGCAGCAAGCTTGACTTGCCAGAGCCGTTCGGCCCGACAATGGTCACGATCTCGCCGCGCTCGATCGACAGGTTGACGCCCTCAAGAACAAGGTTGCCGCCGAGCCGCAGGTTCAGATTCCTGGTCTCGATCAGGCGCATGCGGGCGCCCCCTTGCGGCAGTCAGGGCAGAGGCCAAGTGCTTCGACCACGGCCTGTTCGATGGAAAACCCGGTATCGGTCGCCGCGCGCCCCAGCATCCCGCGCGAGGGTTCGGCATGGGCCTCGGCCACCGCATCACAGTTGCGACAGATCAGAAACGCAGGCGTGTGGTCCTGTCCGGGGTGGGTGCAGGCGACAAAGGCATTCAACCGCTCGATCTTATGGGCAAAGCCGTGGCTGACCAGAAAATCAAGCGCGCGATAGGCCACCGGAGGCTGTGATCCAAGGCCCTCGTCGCGCAGGGTGTCGAGGATTTCATAAGCGCCCATCGCCCGGTGCCGCGCCAGCAGGATTTCAAGCACCCGGCGGCGCACCGGGGTAAATTGAAGCTTGTGCTCGGTGCAATAGTTCTCGACCGCCGCAAGCGCCGCGCGCATGCAGGAAGAGTGGTCATGCTGTCCGAATCCGATGGTATCCATGGCAGGCCTTTCGAGAGTATCGTTTAGGGGTTGATATGTTATAGGGTTACATTTATCAAGCGAAATGAAATGTTATATTATCACGGGGGAAGTCTGATGTCGAAGCGTCTTTTGGGGGTGTTTTCCGGCGCGCTGAGTGGGGTCATGGGCCTTGCGGGCGTGGCCCTGGCCGAGGCACCAAGGGTCGCCACGGATATTGCCCCGGTTCATTCGCTGGTGGCGCGGGTGATGCAGGGCGTGGGCGAGCCTGCGCTGATCGTGCGCCCCGGTGCCTCGCCGCATGGCTATGCGATGCGCCCATCCGAGGCGCAGGCGCTTGAAAAGGCGGATCTGGTGATCTGGGTCGGCGAGGCGCTTGCGCCCTGGCTTGAGGGAAGCATTGAAAACCTTGCTGGCACGGCCCGTGTGATCGAATTGCTTGATCGTGACGAAACCCATGTCCTGCCTTTGCGCGAAGGCGTTGCCTTTGCGGCGTCGGGAGAGGATGAAAGCGGGCATGAACACGAGGGGCATGAACACGAGGGGCATGAACACGGGGGGCACGATCATCAGGGGCTTGATCCGCATGTCTGGCTTGATCCGGAAAATGCGCACCGCTGGCTTGGGCTTGTGGCCGGGGAACTGGCTGCGATTGATCCCGAAAACGCCGCGCAATACGCCGAAAACGCCAGTGCCGCGCAGGCCGAACTTGACACCTTGATGGCCGCGCTCAAGGCCGGGATAGCGCCGGTCCGCGACCTGCCCTTTCTGGTTTATCACGATGCCTATCAGTATTTTGAGGCCTGGGCGGGGCTGCACGCGGACGGCGCGATTGCCCTTGGCGACGCGTCCAATCCGGGGCCCGCGCGGGTGGCCGAATTGCGCGACATGGCGCAACGCCACAACATCGCCTGCGTCTTTTCCGAACCGCAATTCGATCCACGGCTGGTCGAGCGCGTCTTCGGTGATGTGGCGGGGCATGGCGTGCTTGACCCGATGGCGAGCGGACATGCGCCGGGACCGGACCTTTACGCCGATCTGATGCGGGCGATGGCGCGATCCCTTACGGACTGTCTTGGCACATATCGCTGAGCGGGCGAATCCTCCGTCAATACGCAGCGTAAAACTTGCGCCGCCCCCGAATCCCGCACATTCTCGGGTGCAGGGACAGAGCCGCGCGGCAAGGCGCGGCCCAGAGGGAGAACGCGACATGAGTTTTACGTGCCGACAGGATGTGATCGACATCCAGAACGAAACCACATGGGAGGCGCGTGACAAACCTGATACCCTCTATCAGATGCTAAGCCAGACGGCGCGCAGCTTTCCTGACCGCCCCGCCGTCAGCTATCAGCTGTTTTCCGGGGCGGGCGATCCGTCGCATACCCTGACCTGGAAACAGTTTCACGATCAGTGCTGTCAGGCGGCCAACCTGTTCCGCAGCCTCAAGGTGGGCGAAAACGACGTGGTGGCGCTGGTGCTGCCGAATTGCCTTGAGACCGCGGTCGCCACCATCGGTGGCGCCATCGCCGGTATCGTCAACCCGATCAACCCTCTGCTTGAGCCCGAACAGATCGGCGCGATCCTGCGCGAGACCGAGGCCAAGGTGGTTGTCACCCTCAAGTCGTTCCCGAAAACAGACATTGCCCAGAAAACCGCCGAGGCGGTGCGCCATGCGCCGGGTGTGCATACGGTTCTTGAAATCGACCTCAACCGTTATCTGAGCCCGCCCAAAAGCTGGATCGTTCCATTGGTGCGCCCAAAAATCCCGACCGGGCACCATGCCGATATCCTGAACTTCAACAAGGCGGTGGCGGGCAAGAACACCGCGCTTGATTTTCCCGATTCCAGCGGCGACCGGGTGGCGGCCTATTTTCACACCGGTGGCACCACGGGCATGCCCAAGGTGGCGCAGCACCGCTATTCGGGGATGATTTACAACGGCTGGATCGGGCATACCCTTTTGTTCACCGAGCGGGACAACGTGATGTGCCCGCTGCCGCTGTTTCACGTCTTTGCCTGTCATGTGATCCTGATGGCGATGATCAAATCGGGTGCGCATGTGGTGTTTCCGACGCCTGCGGGCTATCGCGGCGAGGGGGTGTTCGACAATTTCTGGAAGCTCTGCGAGCGCTGGAAGATCAGCTTTGTGATCACCGTTCCCACGGCCGTTTCCGCGCTGATGCAACGCGAGGTCGATGCCGATCTGAGCACTGTCAAAAACGCTTTTTCCGGCTCGGCGCCGATGCCTCTTGAACTGTTCAAGCGGTTCGAGGCCGCCACCGGCATGACCGTGATCGAGGGCTATGGCCTGACCGAGGCGACCTGCCTTGTGGCCTGTAACCCGCCGGAGGGCGAAAAGAAGGTCGGCTCTGTCGGGGTGCCGTTTCCCTATACCGATGTGCGCATCTACAGGACCGACGCTGACGGGCAGCCGGTGGAATGCGCCGTTGATGAGGTTGGCGAAATCTGTATCTCGAACCCGGGGGTTTATCCGGGGAATACCTATACCGAGGCGGCAAAGAATGTCGGACTTTATCATCACGACACCTATCTGCGCACCGGCGATCTTGGCCGGATTGACGAGGATGGATATCTTTGGATTACCGGGCGCGCCAAGGATCTGATCATTCGGGGTGGTCACAATATCGACCCTGCCGAGATCGAAGAGGCGTTGATGGCGCATGCCGAAGTGGCCATGGCTGGTGCGATCGGTCAACCTGATGCGCATTCCGGCGAAATGCCCTGTGCCTATGTCGAGTTGATCGAGGGTGGCACCGCGACTGGTGAGGAGCTGCTTGAGCATTGCAAGATCCACGTCCACGAACGCGCCGCAATCCCGAAATATGTCGAGGTTCTGGACGAACTGCCGAAAACTGCCGTGGGCAAGGTGTTCAAGCCCGACCTGCGCAAGCGCGCCATCACCCGGATCTATAACGCGGCCCTCGCCAAGGCCGGGATTGCCGCCGAGGTGGTGCTTGTGGTCGATGACAAAAAACGCGGTCTGGTGGCGCAGCTCCGCAAGACCGGCGATGTCGACGAGGAAAAGCTTGGCCATACCCTTGGGCAATTCGTGCGCCCGTGGGAATGGGCCGACTAGGCGGCGTTCGGGGCATGCGGCGGCGTGGTCAACCCGCCAAGCGCCAGCCGTTTGATCGTGGCGATATAGCGTTCCTGCGGCCAGCCGCAAAGCTGGGTCAGGTGCTCCCATGTGGGGATCGACAGCAGGGTCCAGAGCAGGTCGGTCGCACCTTCGGGATCGAGATTTAGGGCGCCGTCACGGTCCAGCGCCGCAACTGCGGCGGCGCAGCCCTCGCGCATATCCTGCATCCGTTCGCCCCAAGCGCGGGCGGCGTCCTCGTCGGTGGCCTGCATCACCATCAGAGTTTTTGCAACGCCGAAGATTTTCGGAATGTAATTGCCCCAGGCCTCGATAAAGGCATCAAGCCGCTCGTGCCCGGTCGTGGCCGCGCGGCTCTTGCTCAGCATGTCCTGAACACCAAACATCTCATCCTGATATTTGGTGGTGGCGATGAAAAGCTCTGTCCGGTTGGGGAAATGCAGATAGAGCGCCTGTCGGCTGACCCCGGCCTTTTTCGCAATATCCGACATGCGTGCGGCAACGCCGGGATTTGTTTCAAGCAATTCCCAGGCGGCTTTCAGGATGCGGATTCGGGTGGGCGAATTTTCACTTGACACAATGTAAACCTCCAGCTTATTTACACGGTGTAAATTTACACTGTGTAAAGTCAACGGAGAAAATACAATGACCAAGAAAATCTTCATCTGGGTGGCGCATCCCAAGGCGGTCTCGCTCTGTGCTGGCCTTGCCGATGCCTATCAGGCGGGGGCCGAGGCCAAGGGGGCCGAAATCCGCCGCATGGACCTTTGCGCCATGCAATTTGATCCGACGTTCGAGGGCTATGGCCCCGATGCCCCGGCGCTTGAGCCGGACCTTCTGGAGTGGCAGGGCAACCTTGCCTGGGCCGATCATGTGCTGATCGTGCACCCCTATTGGTGGGGGGCGATGCCGACACGGGCCAAGGCGGTTCTGGATCGCGCACTGACCTCGGGGTTTGCCTATAAGTATCACCGGCGCGGCTTGGGCTGGGATAAATTGCTGACCGGGCGCACGGCGGATGCCTTGATCACCTCGGATACGCCGCCGCTGATCGACACGTTTATCTATCGCAAGCCGGCGCGCCGGGTGATCCGCAACCAGGTGCTTGGTTTTTGCGGGATCAAGGCGCGCAATGTGGTGCAATTCGGCTCGGTCAAGCTTGCCGATGCGGCCAAGATCGACCGCTGGATCGGAAAGGCCCGCGCCATGGGACAGGCCGCGGCCTGAGACATCGAAGAAAGGAACGGATCAATGACACATATGATTGAAGTGACAGTTTTCGCGAGCGCGGCCCTTGTGATGGCGCTTGTGGCGGGGGTGTTTCTGGCGTTTTCGGATTTCGTCATGCGCTCGCTTTGGGGGGCCACGCCGGAAACGGGGATCGAGGCGATGCAAAAGATCAACCGCGAGGTCTATGGATCGGCGTTCCTGGTGGCGCTTCTGGGGCTGGCACCGGTGTCGCTCGGGCTGGCGGGCTATGCGCTTTGGGGGATGGACGGACCTGCGGCGGGATGGATCATCGCCGGAGGGCTGATCTATTTTGGCGGCACGATCCTTGTGACGATGCTGGGCAATGTGCCGATGAACAAAAGGCTTGACCTGATGGTCCTGACCGCGCCGGAAACCGTCAGCTATTGGCAGGTCTACGCGCGCCGCTGGACCCGCTGGAATCACCTGCGCACGGTGGCCTCGGCGATTGGGGCGGCCTGTTTGCTGATTGGCTCGGTGCTTTATGCCTGAAGCGGCAACTCATCGCGCCCTTGCGTGTGCGCCTCGTGCGAGGCAGCCACGCAAGGGGCTGATGAGCCTGTCGTCTAGGTCAGGTCTTTATAGTTCACCTCGGGCGTGTCGCCGCCCGATTTCTCGCGCCGCACCAAGAGGTTGTTGAGCGCGTGCACATAGGCCTTGGCACTGGCCACGACCGTGTCGGTATCGGCCGATTGCCCGGTCACGATCCGCCCGGCCTCTTCCATCCGCACGCTGACCGTGGCCTGGGCATCGGTGCCCTCGGTGACCGCATGCACCTGGTAAAGTTGCAGGCGCGCGTCATGCGGGAACAGGTTTCTGACCGCGTTGAACGTCGCATCGACCGGCCCGTCACCGGTGGCCTCGGTGGTCTGTTCCACGCCGTCGATCGCCATGGTCAGCGTCGCCTGCTGCGGCCCTTCGGTGCCACAGACCACGCGCAAATGCTTGATCTGCAAGCGCTCACCCTCACCATCAATGCCGACATTGACCAGCGCGATCAGGTCTTCGTCATAGACCTCTTTCTTGCGGTCGGCCAATTCCTTGAAGCGCACGAACACATCATTGAGCTGATTATCGGCCAGATCATAGCCCAGATCATGCAGCTTCGAGCGCAGGGCGGCGCGGCCCGAATGCTTGCCCATGACGATGTTGGTTTCCGCAAGACCCACATCCGACGGGCGCATGATCTCGAAGGTTTCGGCGTTCTTGAGCATGCCATCCTGATGGATGCCCGATTCATGGGCAAAGGCGTTCTTGCCGACAATCGCCTTGTTGAACTGTACCGGAAAACCCGAAACAGTCGCCACCCGGCGCGAGATGTTCATGATCTTGGTGGTGTCGATGCCGGTGGCGTAGGGCATGATATCGCCCCGCACCTTGAGCGCCATCACCACTTCTTCCAGTGCGGTGTTGCCCGCGCGTTCGCCAAGCCCGTTGATGGTGCATTCGATCTGGCGCGCGCCGCCTGCCACCGCGGCAAGGGCGTTGGCCGTCGCCATGCCGAGGTCGTTGTGACAATGGGTGGCAAAGACCACCTCATCGGCGCCGGGCACGGTTTCGATCAACCGACGGATCAGATCAGCCGATTCAACCGGCGCCGTATAGCCCACCGTGTCGGGAATATTGATTGTGCTGGCCCCGGCCTTGATCGCGATCTCGACCGTTCGGCACAAATAGTCCCATTCGGTACGGGTGGCATCCATTGGCGACCATTGCACATTGTCGCAAAGGTTGCGGGCGTGGGTCACGGTCTCGTGGATACGATCCGCCATCTGATCCATGTCGAGATTGGGGATCGCCCGGTGCAGCGGCGAAGTTCCGATGAAGGTGTGAATACGCGGTTGCGCAGCACTTTTCACCGCTTCCCAGCAGCGGTCGATGTCCTTGATATTCGCCCGCGCCAGCCCGCAGATCACCGCGTTTTTCGAGTTTTTCGCAATTTCGCTGACGGCGCGAAAATCGCCTTCCGAGGCGATGGGAAAGCCAGCCTCGATGATATCGACGCCCATTTCATCCAGCAGCCCCGCAATTTCGAGCTTTTCGGCATGGGTCATGGTTGCGCCGGGGGATTGTTCGCCATCGCGCAGGGTGGTGTCAAAAATCACCACACGCTCTTTTTTCGCCTGCGAAGAGGCGCGGTTTTGGGTCTGATCAGTCATTTTGGGTCTCTTTTTGTTTGTCCTAAGCCTATGGCGCGAAAAGGCACATCCTCTGAGCGGTCGCGCCGGGCTGGCACGCTCAGAGGCGGCTTAGGTCTAGCAGGGCAGCCGGAAACGCGCGCGAAAGGGCGCGTGTCATGGGCAATGTCATATGATCCTGCTGTGTCATGCGGCGAACTATAGGATTGGCCGCGCCGGATGAAAACCCCGAAATTGCGCTTTGGCGCGATTGGTCTTGATCCGGGGTGCAATCCGTCTAGCTCTGGCGTCATGGAAAACGCATTGATCATCGGCGCCTCGGGCGGAATCGGCAGCGCCCTAGGCGCGGCGCTTATCGCGCGGGGCGTCAGGGTGACTGGCCTGTCGCGACGCAGGGACGGCCTTGATGTCACGAACGAGGCCTCGGTTGCCGATGCCCTTGGCCGCCTTGCGGGACCGTTCGACCTTATCTTCGTGGCCACCGGTGCCTTGGCGGTGAAAGGGGCCACGCCCGAAAAAACCCTGAAATCGCTGGATGCAAATGCGATGATGGATCAGTTTGCCGTCAATTGCATCGGTCCCTCTTTGGTGCTCAAGCACAGCCTTCGCCTTATGCCGCGCAAGGGGCGGGCGGTCTTTGCCGCGCTTTCGGCGCGGGTTGGCTCGATCGGGGATAATGCCAAAGGGGGCTGGTATAGCTATCGCACGGCCAAGGCCGCACTGAACCAGATGATCCATACCGGGGCGATTGAGCTGGCGCGCACGCACCGGGATGCGATCTGTGTGGCACTGCATCCGGGAACGGTGCGCACCCCCTTTACCGAGAACTACCTTGATCGCTACCCCGCCGTACCCGCGCCCGAGGCTGCCGAAAACCTGCTTTCGGTGATCGAGGGGCTGACCACGGCGCAGAGCGGGCAGTTCTTCGACTGGCAGGGCAAACCCGTCGCATGGTAGCGCGTCTTGTCCTGGTGCTGGGCGATCAGCTTTCGCATGACCTTTCGGCGCTCGCCAAGGCGGATAGATCAAGCGATATCGTTGTGATGGCCGAGGTGATGGATGAGGCGCGCTATGTGCCGCATCACCCAAAGAAGATCGCGCTTGTCCTCTCGGCGATGCGCCATTTTGCGCAGACCCTGCGCGCCGGTGGTTGGCAGGTCGAGTATACCCGGCTTGATGATCCTGATGCCGGCAAGTCAATCGTGCAAGAGCTGTTGCGGCGCGCCGAGGCGCATGGTGCCACCGAGGTGCTGGCCACTGCCCCCGGCGAATGGCGGCTGATCAAGGCGCTTGAAGAGGCCCCTCTCAAGGTGACGCTTTTGCCGGATGACCGGTTTTTATCTTCGCCCGAAGAGTTCAGCACCTGGGCCGAGGGGCGCAAAGAACTGCGGATGGAATATTTCTATCGCGAGATGCGCCGCAAGACCGGGTATCTGATGGAAGGCGGAAAACCGGCGGGGGGCAAGTGGAATTATGATCACGACAACCGCAAATCGGCACGCCCCGACATGCTCCGTCCGGCCCCGATTCAGTTCACCCCGGACGCGATCACCGAGGAGGTGCTTGATCTGGTCGAGGCCCGGTTTGGCGACAACTTTGGCAGGCTGCGCCCGTTCCGGTATGCCGTCACAACGGCGCAGGCCAAGCGCGCCTTGGATCATTTTTCCCAGCATCTGTTGCCCGGGTTCGGTGATTATCAGGATGCGATGCTGACGAATGACAAATTCCTGTATCATTCGGTCCTATCTCCGTATTTGAATATTGGATTGCTCAATCCTGTGGATATCTGCGACAGAATTATTGAAGAATGGCAAGCTGGGCGTGTGCCGATCAATGCCGCCGAGGGTTATATCCGTCAGGTGATCGGTTGGCGGGAATATGTTCGTGGCCTCTATTTTCACGAGGGCCCCGAGTATACGGCGCGTAATCACCTCGGCCATGATCGCGATCTTCCGCCCGCTTACTGGGGCGGCAAGACCGGCATGAATTGCCTTGCGCATGCCGTTGATCAGACCCGGCAGGAGGGCTATGCCCACCACATTCAGCGGCTGATGGTGACCGGGAATTTCGCGCTATTGGCCGGGGTCGATCCGGCGCAGGTGCATGGCTGGTATCTGGCGGTTTACGTTGATGCCTTTGAGTGGGTCGAGGCCCCCAACACCATCGGCATGAGTCAGTTTGCCGATGGCGGGATCATTGCCAGCAAGCCCTATGTCTCGTCGGGCAATTACATCAACAAGATGTCGGATTATTGTGCGGGCTGCGCCTATTCGGTCAAGGAAAAGACCGGCGAAAACGCCTGTCCCTTCAACCTGTTATACTGGGATTTCCTGCACCGGCACCGGGATCGGTTTGCCCAAAACCCGCGCATGGGGCCGATCTTTCGGACATGGGACAAGATGGAAGACACCCGCAAAGCCGACATTCTGAGCGGCGCAGCGCGAATCCTTGGCGATCTTGACGCGGGCAGGGCGGTCTGATCACTCTGACGGGGACGGGGACGGGGCCGGGGCCTCTTCGCTCGGTTGCACGGCCTCTGCCGGGGTGGTGTTTTCGGTCAGCGCGCCGTCCTGCCATTCGCCGCTGGCCTCTTGCCCGGTGGCATATCGCATCGTGCCTTTGCCCTGACGCTTGCCCTGACGGAACATGCCCTCATAGATATCGCCATTGACGTAGGTCGCAACGCCTTGCCCGGAAATCTCGCCATTCTGCCAGGCACCTTCATAGGTAAAGCCATCCGGCATGACGATCTTGCCCTGACCGTGGCGCTGTCCGGCGGCAAACTCGCCGGTATAGATCGTGCCATCGGGATAGGTCGCTATGCCTTGCCCGTCGCGCTGGCCGTTGCGCCATTCCCCCTCGTAGCGATAGCCATCGGCGTAGGTCATGACGCCCTGGCCATGGTTGCGCGCATTCTCGAACTCGCCCTCATAGACAAGCCCGTTGGGATAGGTCGCGCGGCCCGCACCCTCGATCACGCCGCCAACCCATGACCCTTCATAGGTTGAGCCGTCAGGATAGATGATCTTGCCCTCGCCATTGGCCAGATCGTCACGAAATGCGCCCTCATAGACCGACCCGTCCGGATAGGTGACCCGCCCCTGACCCGAGATTTTGCCCGCCACCCAGGACCCGGTGTAAGCATAGCCATCGGTGCCGGTGAATGTGCCTTCACCGTGGCGGCGATCATCCTTGAAGGCCCCCTCGTAGATGTCGCCGTTTTCGTAGGTGACACGGCCCATGCCCTCGCGTCGGCCGGCAACAAGATCGCCTTCGTAGATATCGCCGTTGGGCTGAATGAGCTTGCCCTTGCCGTCAATCTGGCCCGCGCGCCAGGTGCCTTCGTAAACCAGCCCGTCTGACATGGTCAGCTTGCCCTGACCCTCACGTGCGCCTCGCGCCACCTCGCCCTCGTAGATTGCGCCATCCGGATAGGTGATCCTAGCGATGCCTTCCTTGACGCCGTTCACCCAATCGCCGTCATAGGTATAGCCGCCGGGTGATTCCATGCGGCCGCGCCCGTCGTGCATCGCGTTGCGAAATCCGCCCTCGTAACGCACGCCATTGGCATAGATCGCGACACCCTGACCGGTGATCTTGCCATCTTCCCAGGTGCCCTCATAGGTGCCGCCATCGGTGAACACGATCTTGCCGACGCCGTTCGGCTTGCCGCGCGCGAATTCGCCCTCATAGACCGAGCCATTGGGAAACCGCGCCACGCCGGTGCCGCGGATTTCACCGTCGATCCATTCGCCGGAATACTCATAGCCATTGGGCAGGGTATAGGTGCCGGTGCCGTGCTGAAGGCCGTTCTTGAACGTGCCCTCATAGGTGCCGCCGTCATCGTATTGCTTTACACCCACTTCGCCATCCTGCGCCAAGGCGGTGTTTGCGGCGCAAAGCGCGATGCTCAAAATCATCGTTCGTGTCAGCGAAAAGTTCATAAGTGCCCCGATGCCCCATCCCGCCTGATTGTGCGACGGTTGTGCCAAATCTAATGGACAGGGCACAGGCTGACAACGGGTTTTGGGCAAATCGGCTTTCCCTCGCGCGGTGATCTGCTAAATCAGGCGGGAACAGCAGCAAGGGGCATGCATATGTCTGACAGGTTTCGCCTGACACTGGCACAGTTGAACCCGACGGTGGGTGACCTTGAAGGCAACGCCGCCATGGCGCGCGCCGCGTGGGAAAGCGCGCGCGCGGCGGGGGCCGATCTTGTCGCCTTTCCCGAGATGTTCATAACCGGCTACAACACTCAGGACCTTGTGCGGAAACCCGCCTTTCATCAGGCGGCCATCGCCGCGATCAAGGCGCTTGCGCGTGAATGTGCCGATGGTCCGGGCATCGCAATCGGCGGTCCCGCGCTTGAGGGGGTGGGGCTTTACAACGCCTATTATATCCTTCAACGCGGTCAGGTCACGGCGCGGGTGCTCAAGCATCACCTGCCCAATGAGACCGTGTTTGACGAAAAGCGCATTTACCAGTCCGGCCCGGTGGGCGGGCCCTATTCGGTGGGCGGTGTGCGCATCGGAAGTCCGATCTGCGAGGACAGCTGGCACGAGGATGTCGCCGAAACCCTGGCCGAAACCGGGGCCGAGTTCCTTCTCGTGCCCAACGGGTCGCCACATTACCGCGACAAGATGGATCTGCGCCAGAACCTGATGGTGGCGCGGGTGATCGAAACCGGCCTGCCGCTGATTTACCTCAACCTTGTGGGCGCGCAGGACGATCAGGTCTTTGATGGCGGCAGCTTCGTGCTCAACCCTGGCGGCAAGCTGATGCTGCAAATGCCGATGTTCCAAGAGGCGATTGCCCATCTCGACCTGCGGCGCGGGCCGGATGGCTGGGTCGCCGAGCCGGGCGCGCTTGCGCCGTTGCCGGACGCAATGGAGCAGGATTATAACGCCATGGTCCTGAGCCTGCGCGATTATCTGCGCAAGACCGGGTTTTCCAAGGTTCTGCTGGGGCTGTCGGGCGGAATTGACAGTGCAATCGTCGCCACCATCGCGGTCGATGCGATTGGCGCGCAGAATGTGCGCTGTGTGATGCTTCCGTCGGAATATACCTCCGAGGCCTCGCTGGAGGATGCGCGCAAGGTGGCCGAAAACCTCGGTTGCCGCTATGATTTCCTGCCGATTTCCGAGGCGCGCGCGGCGATCACCAGTACGCTTGCGCCGCTTTTCGAGGGCACAAAGCCCGATCTTGCGGAGGAAAACATCCAGTCGCGCCTGCGCGGGCTCTTGCTTATGGCGCTGAGCAACAAATTCGGCGAGATGTTGTTGACCACCGGCAATAAATCCGAGGTCGCCGTCGGCTATGCCACGATTTATGGCGACATGGCGGGGGGCTATAACCCCATCAAGGATATGTATAAAACCCGCGTGTTCGAGATTTGCCGCTGGCGCAATGCCAATCACCGGGACTGGATGAAAGGCCCCAAGGGCGAGGTCATCGCGCCCCGTGTGATCGACAAGCCGCCAAGTGCCGAACTGCGCGCAGATCAGAAGGATAGCGATTCCCTGCCGGATTATCCGGTGCTGGATGGCATCCTTGATATCCTGGTCGATCAGGACGGAAGCATCGCCGATTGCCTCGCCGCAGGATATGATCGTGCCGATGCCAGGAAGGTCGAGCACCTGCTTTATATAAGCGAATACAAACGCTTTCAGTCGGCCCCCGGAACACGGTTGAGCAAGCGGGCGTTCTGGCTTGACCGGCGCTATCCGATTGTGAACCGCTGGCGTGATGAAACCGCCGACGACTGAGCGGTCGGAGTGTTTTGACGTTGCGGTTCATTCGCCGGCAGAGCGCAGAGTTGACCCGCCGCGGGGGGTGACCGTGCCGGCCTCGGGGGCCTCGTGGCTTGGGCACAGGTCAGGCGCCAATCGTTCGACATAGGCAATCAGGTCGGCCTTGCGCAGAGGTTTGCCGAGAAACCCGTCCATGTCAGCCAGATGAGCGGCCTGCCTGTGCTGTTCAAGCACATTCGCGGTCACTGCGACCACATGGGCGGGCCTTAGCCCTTTGCTTGCCTCACGCGTGCGGATCAAGCCGGTCGCCTGATAGCCGTCCATGCCGGGCATCGACACATCCATCAGGACAAGATCGGCAGGGGCGTGACTGTAAAGGGCAACCGCGTCATGCCCGTCGACGGCCAGCCGGAGCTCTGCTCCCGAGTCCTTGAAATACCGCTCTAGCAAAAGCCGGTTGGTGGCGTTGTCATCAACAGCCAGAACCCGGATACCTGCGGCCCAGCCGGTTTTGGCGGGTGATGCTTTGGTCTTGGGCGATGGCAGGGACGTGATCCTGGCGTGGGCGCCTTTGGGCCCGTTGAGCGCGGCGCGCACGGCTTCGATCAGGAAAGATTCGCGCACCGGTTTGCGCAGGTATCCGTCCCCGACCGATGCCTGTGCGGTGTTTGCATCCGACATCAGTATCTGTGCGCTGCTTGCAGGCAGGGCGGTTTCAGCAAGGCTGCTGTCCAGCAGGATAAGATCGGGGGGCTCGCCGGCGGCCCTTTCGGCGAGGTCCGCTGAATCGGCGGCGGCCTGAACATTGCACCCAAGATAGCGCAGGGATGCGGAGAGCCCGGCCCGCCGTTCGGGGATTGGATCAAGGATCCATATGACCGGCTTTGCCGTGCCCGGCTGATCGAGCGGCGCCGCGCGCAACCCCTGGCCCGCAGCCTCTTGCGGGACCAGCGGAAGGGTGATGTCAAAGCGGGTGCCAAGCCCTTCTTGCGAGGTAACCTCAAGGGTGCCACCCATGAGCGTGGTCAACTGGCGACTTACCGCAAGGCCAAGGCCCGTGCCGCCAAAATTGCGGGTGGCTGTGTTGTCGACCTGTTCAAAGGCAGCGAACACCTTCTCTATCTGGTTTTTGGGGATGCCGACGCCAGTGTCGAGCACCGAGATCACGATCCGGCCCTGGTCCGGCGGGGCGACGCGCAGGGCGACATGGCCATCAAGTGTGAATTTCAGGGCATTTCCGGCAATATTCACCAGGATTTGACGCAAACGCCCGGCATCGCCCAAGATCACATCCGGCAGCTCTGGCGCAACGTCAGAGAAAAATTCAAGCCCTTTGCGCGCGGCCAAAGGTGCCAGAAGCTGGGTGACATCCTCGACAATCTCGCGCAGCCGGTAGGGTTCCTGCGCGAGGGTGAGCTTGCCCGCCTCGATCTTGGAAAAATCAAGGATGTCGTTGATGATCGTCAGCAGGGCATCACCGGAGCGCACGATCGTGCTCACATAGCTTTCCTGTTCGCGGTTCAACGCGGTCTCGCCGAGCATGTCGGCCATGCCGATGATGCCGTTCATCGGGGTCCGGATTTCGTGGCTCATCTTGGCAAGGAAGGCCGATTTCGCCTGGTTGGCGGCAACGGCCGTTTCGCGCGCATCCTCAAGCCGGCCGATCAGCGCATGCAGGGGGCGCCCGACGATGACGCGAAAGGATATCCAGTTCGCCAGAGAGGCAATAAGGATACCACCGGCCAGCAAAAGCAGAAGGAAATCACGCTGATAGCGTTTGAAGGTGGCGATTTCGCGTTCGTCAAAGCGGGTCACCAATTTGGTGATCGGCCAGGAATAGACCTCATAGGGCAGGGTCAGCGCCGTATCGGCCCCCTGACAGCCAAGCCCTTGCGGCACAACCGCCAGCACCTTGTCGTTCTGGGGATCGGTCAGTTCGACACAGCGAATGGCCGGATCGCCCAGCATCGTCTGCATAAGGTCGGTGACGAAGGGGCTCGACCAGTCCACCGTGCCGTCACCCTGGTCGCTAAAGCGTTCCAATGCTCCGCCGACGCGAGCGGTGGCATTGCCGATGCGCATGGCCATCGCCTCTTCGCTGCGCAGCAGGTTTTTCTGGCTCATCCACAACAATCCACCTGCCGCGAACAGAAGGAAGGTGGGCACCATCACTGCGGTGAGTCGCAGGTAAAGCCCGAGCGTTGGTGTGTGCAGCCTGGAGCCGTCGGTTCGGATCATTCCACTACTCCAGCCGGATTGCCTTGCCTGCCCTGATCAGGGACTTGATCGGGGCCCGGTTGTCGATTTCGGTCCGAATGACCCCATAGCTGCCGCGATTTTGAGCCATGTAATAATCGACCGTCGAGGGCTTTCCTTCCGCGTTGACCAGGGTCGCGCACATGACGTAGAGATCGTTCAGCCGCAGGATGACATCGTGATTTTCGATCGGGTAAAGCTTTGTGATTTCCCCTGTATCAAGATCAAGATGCGGCAGGGCGCCGTCGATCATGGTGCGGCTGAGGCTGCGTTGCAGGGCGGCCTGAAGTCTGGTCCTGACCTCGGTCAGGGATTGCGCAGTTGCCCCGGTCGTCAAGACCATGGCCAAGGCCATGAGGGCAGGCAGAATGAAGCGTTTCATTTAGGGGCCTCCTTTGATGGCGGATCACGGGATCGTCGGGCCGCGCATCGTCAGATCAAAGCCCCGCATGATTACCAAAAGGTTGAGCGGGGCCGGCTATTTGCCGAAAATGCGAGATAATCAGGGTGAGGGCACGCGGTTGTGATTTGCCTTTGCGGCTGATGACTTCAGATTGGGACGGCATTAAACGGAGGTTTTTCATGCGTTTTCTGGCAGTTTGTTTCGCGGCCCTGTCGCTTGGCACGGCGGCGCCTGCACAGGCCTGTGGGGCGGAAACCGATTGCCGGCTTGGTGATCGCCACTATCGGATCGCGCTGCCCGAAAGCCATGCGAGCGGTACGCCCATGGGGGCGGTCGTGTTTGCGCATGGCTATCGTGGGTCGGCGGCTAAAGTTATGCGCAACAAGAGCTTGCGGCGCGTTCTTTCCGATATGGGGTTGGCCTTGATTGCGTTGAAATCGGCCGATGACGACTGGGTCATACCCTACGCCCCCCGCCATATGGAAAGTGACGGATCAGAAGAATTCCGCTATGTCGAGGCCGTCCTGAGGGACGCAGCGGCGCGCTTTCCGATTGATCAGAAGCGGATCATGGCTGCCGGATTCTCGGCGGGCGGCATGATGGTGTGGAACCTGGCCTGCACCATGCCAGGCCGGTTCGCGGGGTTCGCGGCGATTTCAGGCACATTCTGGATGAAGCCGCCGGATCATTGCGCCAAGCCAGCGGCCAGCCTGGTTCATATTCATGGCGAGTCGGATCCGACCGTGCCGCTTGCAGGGCGCGCCATTCTTGAAACGCATCAGGGCGATGTGGCCGAGGCGCTTGCAATGTACCAAGCCCTTGGCGGGTTCCGCCCGAGCGGAAATGCAACGGCGAATGGCCTGACGTGCCGGTCACAAAACAACGCCAAGGGCGATATCCTTGATTTCTGCCTGCATCCCGGTGGGCATTCGTTTCGCAGCGATTATGTGAAATTCGCCTGGGAACGGTTGCAGGCCGCAGGCAAGCTCTGACGCGGGATGCCCTACGGTTCAAACGAAACTGACCGCTCCTTTGATGGGCGGTCAGTTTCTTTTTATATCAATAAATTGAGTGCCAAAGTTAAGGCATTGCATGAAGCTTTCAGAGCATCAATTGATAGCTGCTCGGGACATATGAGAAGCTGCTGTTCCGGGCCTCTGCATAACCGACGGCGGGCCATGGCATGTGATAGCCGATAAAGGGGATCTTATCGGTTGCGAGCATCCCCAGAAGACGGCGCCGGGTCTTGGCTGCGGCGGATTTGTCCATGTCAAATTTCACCTCCCAGTCTGGCTGGGCGAGCGACCAGACATAATGATTGGCGAAATCGGCAGCCAGCAAAAGCGATTTGCCGCCGCTCTCGATCATATAGGTCATATGCCCCGGTGTGTGCCCGAAGGCAGCCATGGCCGTGATGCCGGAAGCGACGCTTGCGCCATCGCCGATCATCGTGGTCTTTTCGGCCAGCGGGCGCATGTTGCTGTCAAACCGGTCGTTTCCGGCTGCCGCCCAGTGATCATATTCGGCGCTGCCGGTGACATAGCGGGCATTGGGGAAGGTCGCCTCGCCACCTTCGCGCATCAGCCCGCCGATGTGATCGCCATGCATATGGGTGATCACCACGATATCGACCTGATCGGGCGTATAGCCCGCATCATTCAGCGCAGTGGTGATCGCATCGGGGTTAAGGCCAGTGTCGAACAGGATCAGCGCGCTGCCGGTGTTGATCACGGTCGGGGTGAAAAAGAACTGTGCCGCGTCGGTGGGGATATTGGCCTTGGCCGAGACCGCGGCAAAGTCTTCGGCGCTGACGTTCAGGCCAAAGATCGAATGCGGGTCGGGGCGCGGCATGGTCGCGGCCAGGAGCGTGGTCACTTCGCAATCTCCAAGCACAAAGCGGTTGTGGCGCGTTGTTGACGCCCCCATCATCGGGGCGCTGGCATGGACCGGGCCAAGGGTCGCGGCCAAAGGCACGGCGGCTGCGGCAGTCAAAAGGCTGCGTCGCGTAAGGGGCGTTCTTGTCATCTGATTCCTCCAGTTGCTGGCCAGAAGGATAGGGCATTTTAAGCGCCCGCCTAGCGGCTCACGTTATTTTGACACATGCCGCTCCCAAAAACGGTCGGCGCGGCGGCAAAATCCGGGATTTCTGGACAATGGCGCCCGGCTGTGACACATCCACCGCGAAGCAGGAGAAGCCCATGACCACCACACGTTTTGCCCCGTCGCCCACCGGATATATCCACGTGGGCAATCTGCGCACCGCGCTGATGAACTATCTGATTGCCGCCAAGGCCGGGGGCAGCTTTATCCTGCGGATCGACGACACGGACCCCGAGCGCTCGAAGCAGGAATATGTCGACGCGATCAAATACGATCTGGAATGGCTGGGCCTGCATTGGGATCGGACCGAACGCCAGTCAGAGCGGCTTGACCGTTACGCCGAGGCGGCCGACAAGCTGCGCGAGATGGGCCGGTTCTACGAGGCCTTCGAGACCCCGACAGAGCTTGACCTCAAGCGCAAGAAACAGCTCAATATGGGGCGCCCGCCGGTCTATGACCGCGCGGCGCTTGCCCTGAGCGATGCCGAAAAAGACGCGATGCGCGCCGAGCGCGGCAACGGTGTGTGGCGCTTCAAGCTTGATCAGGAACGGATCGAGTGGAAAGACGGCATCCTTGGCGATATTTCGATTGATGCCGCATCGGTTAGCGATCCGGTTCTTATCCGGGGCGACGGCCAGGTGCTTTACACGCTGGCCTCGGTTGTCGATGACGTGGAAATGGGCGTGACCAATGTGGTGCGCGGGTCCGACCATGTGACCAACACCGCGACGCAAATTCAGATCATCACCGCGCTTGGCGGCACCCCGCCGGCCTTTGCGCATCATTCGCTTTTGACCGGCCCGCAGGGCGAGGCGCTGTCAAAGCGTCTTGGCGTGCTCTCCCTGCGTGACCTGCGCGAGCAGGGGGTCGAGCCGATGGCCCTGCTAAGCCTGATGGCGCGTCTTGGTTCGTCGGACCCGATCGAGCTTCGCACCGACATGTCCGAGCTGATCGAAGGGTTCGATATCGAACGCTTCGGCGCGGCCCCGACCAAGTTTGACGAAAACGATCTCTTCCCGCTGACCGCGCGCTATTTGTCGGCCCTGCCCCTTGAGGCGGTCGCCGATACCATCGCCGAGGTTGGCGTGCCCGCAAATCTGGCCGAGCATTTCTGGCAGGTCACGCGCGAAAACATCACCACGCTCAAGGATCTTGCTGGCTGGTGGGCGATGTTCCGCGATGGCGCAGAGCCGGTGATCGAGGACGAGGATCGCGACTTTATCGCCGAGGCGATGGCGCTTTTGCCCGAGGGTCCGCATGACACCGAAACCTGGGGCAAGTGGACAGCCGCCGTGAAAGAGGCCACCGGGCGCAAGGGGCGCGGGCTTTTCATGCCGCTGCGCAAGGCGCTGACCGGACAGGCGCACGGGCCCGACATGTCGCAGGTTCTGCCGCTGTTGCAGGTGATCAAGGCCAGGGGCTAGGGTTGCTAGCGCTCTGGCGCAGGGTCTCTTTTTCGCTATCGAGCGCAAGGGCAAGATCGGCATGATCAAGCGCCCGTGCGGCCATGTTGCGCGCCGCATCTGCCAGTTCCGGCTCGGGCGCCTCTGACAATCGGCGCAGCGCGTCCTGAAGCCGCTGCGCCACCTCGATCAGCCCGGCGCCGTCGCGCGCCGTGCTGGCAAACGCGTTTTCAATCAGCGCGCGACGCGACACATCCGGCAGGAACAGCCGTGGAAACAGCGGCGTGTCGCTATCGGGTCGGGCATGTGCCCAGTCAAGCAACAGCTTTTCCTGACGACAGATCACCGCGATCGCGGTTCCCGGATCATTGATGCCCGGCGACAGGGCGCGCGATGCGGTTTCCGATAGCACAAGAAGCCCGTAAGAGGCATCCTGTTCAAAGGTGCGATAGCGCCCCACCGTCAGGCTTTGGGCAATCGCGCTCTCTTCGGTTTCGCTCAGGCCGGTGGCATGGCCGATCACCTGACCCTGAATGATGTAATCGCCGGGGCGCACATAAAGATAGACGCGGGTCTGATCGCTGGTCAGCTTCTGGCTGATGGCGCGCAGGTCGATGAATTGCACATAGCCGGTATCCTGCGCGGCAAGGGCGCGCGCCTCGACGGGCAGAACGGTGTCGCGGGTCATCCGCCGCCCGCCAAGCGACGGCAGGTGCCGCGTGCGCATCAGGCAATCGCGGCTGACCTCTTCGGTCGAGGCCAGCGTGGCATCCATGCTGCCCAGGTCGCTGAGGTGATGGATCCAGCGCAGCAGCGCCAGAATGACAAGCACCACCACCGCCACGGTAAAGCCCAACACCAGAACGCTGGCACCCTCGGGATAAAACCCGGCCTTGAACAGGATGATCGCACTCAGCGCATAGACGAAGGCGCCGATGAAGGTGGCCAGAACCGTATGCGTGGTGGTGTCGGCCAGCAGAATGCGATGCACCCGCGGCGTCGCCTGACCGGCGGCCGCATTATGCGCCGTAACCATGATGTTGAGCGAGAACGTGCTGACCGCAAGCATGCCAGAGGCAAGGATCGTCAGGATCGGCATCACCGCATCGGGATTAAAGCGATTCTGGAGGCTCGCCGGAATATAGCCTTCGAGCAGGATCGCGATGGCCGAGGCCAGCACCGCCAGAAATGCCATGAGAGCGACCCGTATCCAGAGTCTCCGGGTCATCCGCAGAAGGGTCATGCCGGTTGTTGACAGGATCTGAAGTTTCACGAGACGCGGGCCCTTTTCGCCCCAGTGTGGCGCGGCGCGGCCTCCGTGTCCATATGTCGGCTGCCTAGGCGCTGTCGCGGATCAGGCGGGCGTTGAGGCGGTCAAGGTGCGCATCGCTCAGCGCGCGTTCTTCGGCGCTCAGGGTCTGGTGGCGCGGATATCGCGGGGCGGCGCGGTCATCAAGGATCGGGGCGTCCCAGCCATGGGTGGTGTCGAAAAACCGCGCGACACCCTCCGGGCCGAATTCGCGCGCATAGCCCTGTACCACCACATCAAGATAACTCAGCAGGATCGGATGGGCGACGCTCGGGCTGCCATGTGCGCCCTCGGGGATGCTGTAGACGGCAATGTCGGGGCGATGCGGCAAGGGGTGGCTCACCTGATGCCGGGCGGGCACGCGGGCATAGGCCGCCTCGCGCAGATCAAGCGCGGCCCAATCGGCACCGGGCACTTCCGCGATCAGCCCGTCGATGGTGCTGGCGGGGTCGGGCACGACCGTCAGAAAGGCAACCGGGCGCAATTCCGTGTGCCGCCAGACCCGCCGCCACCCGCGAAGCTGCGCGGGATGGGCTGCGTCGAAGACATGCGTGCCGCGGTTCACGAGGCTGCCGTAGCCGAAGAAATATGCATCGAAAATTGAGGTTATGACGCCGTCCTTTGATCTGAATCATGGTCGGGTACTGTTTTGCAGGCAAAGTTGACGATATTCAAGCAAGGGGGCGGTTGCGCCATGCGGATTACCAAACGTGCAAATATCGCCATCAGGCTGCTTATGTTCTGTGGTGCCAATCAGGACCGTATGGTCACCAAGTCCGAGATTGCAGAACGCTGCAATACCTCGGAAAGCCATCTGGCGCAGGTGATCAACAAACTGGCACAGCTCGGGTTTTTGAACACACAGCGCGGGCGCCATGGCGGGGTCATGCTTGGCCGTGCGATGAACCGGATCACCGTCGGCGAGGTGTTTCGCGCGATCGAGGTCAACACGCCGGTGGCGGAATGTTTTGCCGATGTCGACAACACCTGTCCCCTGGTCGATGCCTGTCGGCTTCGTCTGGCACTGGCCGATGCGGTCGAGGCATTCTATGCCCACCTTGACGAAATCACGCTTGAGGCGCTGGTCTGTAATAACGAGGCGCTGTTCACATTATTTTCAGCACCGCCCTGCCTGAATCAGGCTTGAAGCGGTCGCGACAGTATACTAGCGTACACGCAAGATCGGATAGGGAGAACTGGCTTGGGCCAGTGCCGAAGGAGCAACCGCCCCGGAAACTCTCAGGCGACAGGACCTGTCCGACATCAAGACACTCTGAAGAGATCCCGGATTTCAGACCGGGGCGCCGAAGGGATAGCGATCTCAGGCAAAAGGACAGAGGGGGCATCGTGACGCGGCTTTCGGGCCATGCGTCGTAACGGTGCCGGTGTGATCATCTGATTATCCGCGCCCAAAGGTTAAGGGAGGATGCAGATGGCCGATCTGCTGACAACGCCGCTCAATGCAATGCACAGGGAACTGGGCGCCAAGATGGTGCCTTTCGCCGGTTACGACATGCCGGTGCAATATCCGGCTGGCGTGATGAAGGAACATTTGCATTGCCGCGCCAGTGCCGGGCTTTTCGACGTCAGCCACATGGGCCAGGTGATCGTGCGTGCGCCGGATGGGTACGCCGAGGCGGCCAAAGCCATGGAGGCACTTGTGCCGGTTGACCTTGTCGGGCTTGGCGAGATGCGTCAGCGCTATGGGTTTTTCACCAATGAGCAGGGTGGCATTCTGGATGACCTGATGCTGGCTAATCGCGGCGATCACATGTTTGTCGTGGTCAATGCTGCCTGTAAGACCGGCGATATCGCCCATATGCGTGCCGGTTTGCCCGGCTGCGAGGTCGAGGAAATCACCGATCGCGCGCTTTTGGCGCTGCAAGGCCCCGCCGCCGAGGCGGTGCTTGAGGCGATGGTGCCCGGCGTCGCGGCGATGCAGTTCATGGATGTGGGCATTTTCGCCTCGGAGTTTGGTGAGCTGTGGATTTCACGCTCGGGCTATACCGGCGAGGACGGTTATGAGGTTTCGGTCACCGAGGATCAGGCCGAGGCCCTCGCACGCGCGCTATTGGCGCAGGACGCGGTCGAGCCGATCGGCCTTGGCGCGCGCGACAGCCTGCGCCTGGAGGCGGGGCTTTGCCTTTATGGACATGATATCGACGAGTCCACCTCCCCGGTCGAGGCGAGCCTGATCTGGGCGATCCAGAAGGCACGCCGCGCGGGTGGCGCGCGCGAGGGTGGCTTTCCCGGCGCGGATCGCATCCTTGACGAGATTGCGAACGGCGCCGCACGCGCCCGCGTCGGATTGCGCCCCGAGGGCCGCGCGCCGATGCGCGAGGGCACGCCTTTGTTCGAGGCCGCCGAGGGTGGCGCGCCGGTCGGTCAGGTCACTTCGGGCGCCTTTGGTCCGACGATCCAGGCGCCGATGTCGATGGGATATCTGCCCAAACCCTTGGCAACCGAGGGCACGGTCATTTACGGAGAAGTGCGCGGCAAGCGCATGCCGGTCAGGGTTGCCAAGCTGCCCTTTACGCCTGCCAATTTCAAACGCTGAACATCATCAGGGAGAACAACATGAAATTTACCGAAGAACACGAATGGCTGCGGGTTGAAGACGATCTTGTGGTGGTCGGAATCACCGAACACGCCAGCGAACAGCTTGGCGATGTGGTGTTTGTCGAAATGCCCGAAGTCGGCACCCAGGTGACCAAGGACGACGAGGTCGTCGTGATCGAAAGCGTCAAGGCCGCAAGCGATATCCTGGCCCCGATTGATGGCGAGATCGTCGAGATCAACGAAGTGCTGGCCGACACGCCGGGCAAGGTCAACGATGACCCGACCGGCGATGGCTGGTTCTTCAAGATCAAGCCGAGCGACCTGGGGCAGCTGGACGAATACATGGATGAAACCGCCTATCAGGATTACATCAGCTAGCGCCTGATCGTGCGGCGGGACGCGCGCCGCGCGGGAGTATTTTTGGAAAGATGAAAGCCGGGACGCCGGGCCATGACGGTCCGGCAGCCCGTGCCTGTCAGAGGGAGACCCGGGATGCCTTTCAAGCCAACAGACTATTTGCCGTATGATTTTGCCAATCGGCGCCATATCGGCCCGTCGCCCAGGGAAATGGACGAGATGCTGGAGCGTCTTGACGTGCCCAGCCTTGAGGCGCTGATTGATGAAACCGTGCCCAAGTTGATCCGGCAGGAAGAGCCGCTTGATTTCGGCAAGCCCAAATCCGAGAGCGAATTGTTGCATCATATGTGGCAGACCGCCTCGAAGAACAAGGTTCTGACCTCGCTGATCGGGCAGGGCTATCACGGGACGGTCACGCCGCCCGCGATCCAGCGCAATATCTTCGAGAATCCGGCCTGGTACACGGCCTATACGCCCTATCAGCCGGAAATCAGCCAGGGACGGCTTGAGGCCCTGTTGAATTTTCAGACCATGGTCAGCGACCTGACCGGTCTTGAGATCGCCAATGCCTCGCTTCTCGACGAGGCGACGGCGGCGGCCGAGGCGATGACCATGGCGCAGCGCGTGGCCAAATCCAAGGCGCGCGCGTTTTTCGTGGATGAAAACTGTCATCCGCAGAATATAGCGGTGATGAAGACCCGCGCCGCGCCGCTTGACATCGAGGTGATCGTCGGTGCCCCTGAGGATCTTGAGGCCGACAAGGTGTTTGGCGCGATTTTCCAGTATCCCGGCACCCATGGGACCCTGCGCGATTTCACCGCCGAGATCGAGGCGCTGCACGCGCAAAAGGCCATTGGCATCGTGATCGCCGACCCGCTCGCGCTTACCCTGTTGAAAGAGCCGGGCGCGATGGGCGCGGATATTGCCGTGGGCAGCACGCAGCGCTTTGGCGTGCCGGTTGGCTATGGCGGGCCGCACGCCGCCTATATGGCGACGAAGGATGCATACAAGCGCGCGATTCCGGGGCGGATTGTCGGGGTGTCTGTCGACAGCCATGGCAACCGTGCCTATCGGCTTTCGTTGCAGACCCGCGAGCAGCATATCCGCCGCGAAAAGGCCACCAGCAACGTCTGCACCGCGCAGGCGCTTTTGGCGGTCATGGCGTCGATGTACGCAGTGTTCCACGGCCCCGAGGGCCTACGGGCGATCGCAGAGCGTATTCACCGCAAGACCGTGCGCCTGGCCAAGGGGCTTGAAGCGGCCGGTTTTCATGTCGAGCCCGAGGCGTTCTTTGATACGATCACGGTCGATGTCGGCCTGTTGCAGCGCGGCGTTTTGCAATCGGCGGTGCGCGAAGGCGTGAACCTGCGTCGTGTGGGCGACACCAAGATCGGCATCACCCTCGACGAGCGCACCCGCCCCGCCACCATCGAGGCGGTCTGGCGCGCCTTCGGGATCATCATGGATGACACCGATTTCACACCCGATTACCGCGTGCCCGAGGCGCTGCACCGCGCGACGGAATACCTGACCCACCCGATTTTCCACATGAACCGGGCCGAGACCGAGATGATGCGCTATATGCGCCGCCTTGCGGATCGCGACCTTGCGCTTGATCGCGCGATGATCCCGCTTGGCAGCTGCACGATGAAGTTGAACTCGGCTGCCGAGATGATGCCGGTAAGCTGGCGGGAATTTGCTTTGCTGCACCCGTTTGTGCCGCAAGATCAGGCGCTTGGCTATAAGGAGATGATCGACGACCTGAGCGCCAAGCTTTGCGATATCACCGGCTATGCCGCGATCTCGATGCAGCCCAATTCCGGGGCGCAGGGCGAATATGCCGGCCTGTTGAGCATTGCGGCCTATCACCGTGCACAGGGGCAGGGGCATCGTCGCGTCTGTCTTATTCCGGTCAGTGCGCATGGCACCAACCCGGCCAGTGCGCATATGGTCGGCTGGGATGTTGTGGTGGTCAAATCCGCCGCCAACGGTGATATTGATGTCGATGATTTCCGCGCCAAGGCCGAGAAATACTCGGACAACCTTGCGGGCTGCATGATCACCTATCCAAGCACCCATGGTGTATTCGAGGAGACCGTCAAGGAGGTCTGCAAGATCACCCATGGCCACGGCGGTCAGGTCTATATCGACGGTGCCAATATGAACGCCATGGTCGGTCTGAGCCGCCCCGGCGATCTCGGCGGGGATGTGAGCCACCTCAACCTGCACAAGACCTTCTGCATCCCGCATGGCGGGGGTGGGCCCGGCATGGGGCCGATTGGCGTCAAGTCGCATCTGGTGCCACATCTTCCGGGCCATCCGGCAACCGGCGGGACCGAAGGACCGGTCAGCGCCGCGCCCTATGGCTCGCCGTCGCTTCTGCCGATTTCCTGGGCTTATTGCCTGATGATGGGCGGTGCGGGGCTTACCCAGGCGACGCGGGTTGCGATCCTGAATGCCAACTATATCGCCAAGCGGCTCGAGGGGGCCTATGACGTGCTCTACAAGGGGCCGACAGGCCGGGTGGCGCATGAATGCATCCTCGATACGCGCCCCTTCGAGAAGAGCGCGGGCGTGACCGTGGACGATATCGCCAAGCGGCTGATGGATTGCGGCTTTCACGCGCCAACGATGAGCTTTCCGGTGCCCGGCACGCTGATGGTGGAACCCACCGAGAGTGAGACCAAGGCCGAGCTGGACCGCTTTTGCGATGCGATGCTGGCGATCCGGCAGGAGATCCGCGACATCGAAGAAGGCCGGATGGATGCGGAAAACAACCCGCTCAAGAACGCGCCGCATACGATGGAGGATCTCGTGCGCGACTGGGATCGTCCCTATAGCCGCGAACAGGGCTGTTTCCCGCCGGGGGCGTTCCGGGTCGATAAATACTGGCCGCCGGTCAACCGGGTCGACAATGTGTATGGCGACCGGCACCTGATCTGTACCTGTCCGCCGCTGGAAGACTATGCCGAGGCGGCAGAGTGATCCGACGGGCGTGATGCTGCGTTGACGATGGCCGCAGGGTGCCCCCTGCGGCCATTTCGTTTGGCGAGGTCAAATCTTGTGGGGAAACGAAAAAGGCGGTCCTTGCGGACCGCCCCAACTCGTACTGAAAAAGAATGTCTGAAACGGAATGTCGACCAAATAATCGGCCAATTTTAGCGGTGTCGGCTGCGCCATCACGTCATTCCAACCCACTCACATGAGATCACTTTAAGGTGAATAAGATGATTCTGTCATACCCCATATAGGGTAAAATGGTGATTATTCGGCAATCAGAGGGGCAAGGCGGTCCAGAACAACGCGCCAGTGCCGGAAAAACGCGAGCTGGCCTGCATCTTCAAACAGGTGATATTCGATCCAGTCGTAATCGCGGCGGAACTCTTGCAGGGTGGCAGGGGGCACCTGCGGGTCCTGGGTGCCGCTCATGAAGATCACCGGAAACTGGCCGCGCAGCGCGTTGACCTCGTCGCTCCAGTCGTCAAGCTGGCCCGAGGTGAGTTGCCGCGAAAACGGCTCATCGGCGCAATGGGTGTCGGACAGGGCGGTGTCGGATCCAGTAACGACGGCCTCGAACACTTCGGCCTCTTCAAAGGTGGCGATATCGCCGGGCGAATTTCCGAAAACCGAGTGGAAGAAACCGCGCTTGCCGATCTTGCGGGCCAGAAGGAAGCCCGCCTTGACCATGAAAGGCAGCAGATGCGGCGTATATTTTGCGCCCGCCAGAATGAAGCGGTGCCATTTGTCCATGCGCTCGAATTGTTCGCGCCGGGTCAGCGGCAGCATGCCGGAACAGGCGATGATGGCGCTGATCACTCCGGGGTGCTGGCTGGCCAGCCGCACCGCGTAATAAAAGTCGCCGCTTTGGCAAATGACCGGGCAGCGGATTACGTTTTCGGCCTGCAATACCTGCATTGTATCGGCAATCAGGGCGGCGTCATAATCGGTTTTGCGCGCCACCATGTCCGACATTCCATACCCGGCGCGTATTGGCACGATAATGCGCCACCCGCGCCTGGCGGCTTCTGCCTCGGCCGAAGCGGGCCAACGGACAAGTCCGAAGTCCAGCGGCAGGTAAAGCACCGGCGTTCCGCCCGGATCGCCAAGCACCAGATAATCAAGCCGCCGCCCGTCCGGGGTGACCAGAGATTGAAAATCCAGTTCTTTGAGCATGCCGCTGCCGCCGCTGACCACGCGTGGACCGGGCGCGGATTTCAGGGTCAGGTTGGTCATGTCCATGACCGAAAGTGCCAGGCGCACCAGCTCTAGCTGGGAATGGGTTTCCGTCTTGGAGAGGATGGATTTGATCTGCGCGCGGATCGTGTCAACCGAGCGCCCGCGCTGTTCGGCGATTTCGGCGACTGTGCGACAATCGACAAGGTGGCGCACGATTGCGGCCTCGGCACCGGTCAGATCAAAGGCGTGGCGCAGGATGTCGCAGAACCCTTCGGGCCAGGCGGCCTCATTCGACGCGGCAAGAACAAGCGGCGTGCCATCGGCGGTCAGATGCCGTTGCAGGCGCAGCACGATCAGGTGCCCCCCAACGCGCGAGCGCACGCGCAACACAGCCGCATCCCTTTGACCACCACAGATCAGCAGGCGCAGGGTTGCGGCCACGGTCGCGATATCGTCGGCATTGATCGGCAGATCGGCAAGCCGCGCGCGATCAGGAAGGCCGAGCTTGACGCGCGCCGCCTCATTCGCGGCACGAATGTAATGGTCACGGTCGAACACAAGCGCGGCCACCCGGTCAAACGGAGCAAGGATGGTTTCGATTTCGTCGGGCCGATCGGTCAGCGCGATACGATCGAGAAACTCACCGGCACGGTGGAAATGGCTGGCGAGTTGCGGATCGTCAAGCAGGCGCGGCGCCGCGAAATCCGCCTTGGCACGCAGCGGGCTTATCGCGCTTTCCCAATGATCCAGCAGCGTCTCAAAGCGCATCGGATCAAGTGCAACGTCGTAAAGGCACCCGATTGCCTCTGCCCTGTCCTTGTCGGACAGGGTGGGAAAATCGTCATCATCCGCCTGTTGCCGGTTGGAACCCATGCGCGAAACCCGTGTGAGATCAATCTGAGGTGGATCTATCGCATGTCATGCAGTGATGTCGACATTATGACGGTATTGAGAAGATATTATTTTTGCGTGTCCCCCAAAAGCCCGGAAAAGTGATCGCGCAGGTGCTCCCATGTGGCCTGATTGGACGCACAAAGCAGGAAGCCCTCGGTGATTTCAGCGTTATAGTCGCGCCCGTCCAGCATCATGGCGACCCCGCCCGCCTTTTGACAGATGATCACCCCGGCGGCGTGATCCCAGGGGTTAAGCATGCCAGACATGACGAAATCGACCGATCCCTGCGCCAAAAGCCGGTATTCATGGCAAGAACAGCGCAGCGCCGTGACCCGTGTCAATCCCGGAATGAGAGGCGCCACAAGCTCTTTCTGGGCCTGCGTCATCAGCGAGAAATGCATATAGCCCTGAAGCGTATCAAGCGCGCCGCCGGGGGACACCTGCACCGGGCGTTCGGTGCCAAGGGCGGCGCCAAGGCGGCTTGGGGTGGTCTCATCCGCGATGATCCAGTCATCCCCGACCGGGTCGTAAAGCAGCCCAAGCACCGGGCGACCAAAGCGTGTCACGGCGATGATCACCCCGAAAAGCGGCAGGGCATGGGCAAAATTCCAGGTGCCATCAACCGGGTCGATGATGATCGCAAGCTCTGCCTTGGCCACCTCGTCGCGCAGTTCGGGCCTGGCGGCGACCGCCTCTTCGCCGACAATCAGGGCGTGCGGAAACATCCGTTGTAAGCCGCGCGCCAGCATGGCCTCGGCCTGACGGTCGGCCTCGGTCACAAGGTCATGCGGCCCCGATTTGGTGGCGATCTCACCTTGAGCCAGATTGCGGAACCGGGGCATGATCTCGGCCCGTGCGGCGCGGCGCACCATGTTGACCAGTGCGGTCTGCTGGGCCGGGGTCATCGGCGAACTAAGCGGGATGGGCAGCGAATCTGTCATGAGGTCTCCTGTCAGGCTGGCCCGATACCTGCCACCCTGCGGGCGGGTGTTCAATGCGGCTTACTCGCGCGCGCGCAGAGTGCGCGCCGGACGCGCGGTCAATGGCCCAAGCGCAAAACCGAGGCCCGCCAGAAGCGTGACAAGCGCCCCGCCGAGGATGATCAGGATCGCCGAGGGCCAGATCACCGCAAAGCCGGTTTCCATCACATAATGGCTTACGGCCCAGCCCCCGGCAAGCCCGGCGCCAAGTGCGACCATGCCCGCAGCGGCACCAAGAATGGCGGCGCGCAACACAAGGCTGGTCAGAATACGGGCACGCGTGGCGCCAAGCGTCTTGAGAATCGCGGCTTCATAGGTGCGGGCGCGCTGATCGGCGGCGGCGGCCCCTATCAGCACCAGGAACCCGGTCAGAAGCGTCACCGACGCGCCCCATGCCGTGGCCGAGGCCAGCCCTGCCAATAGTTCCGACACCTGCGCGATCGCATCGCGCACCCGGATCGCGGTGACATTGGGAAACCTGTCGTTGATATCGTTCAGGATCGCCGCCTCGGCCTCTGCCTCGGCATAGACGGTGGCAATGAAGCTATGCGGCGCACCGGCGAGCGCCGACGGGTTCATCAGCATCACGAATCCCATGCCAGCGGTCGAAAAATCAACCTCGCGGAACGAGGTGATCGGCGCGGTGATGTCGCGCCCGAGGATATTGAGGGTGATCTTATCCCCCAGTTCAAGGCCGATTTCCATCGCCTCTTCTGCGGCAAAGCTAAGCTGTGGCGTGCCGGTGTAATCCTCACCCCACCATGTCCCGGCGGTCAGCCTGGTGCGCGCGGGCAGGGCATCGGCGTAGCTTACGGCGCGGTCGCCTTCGACAACCCAATGGCCGGGGGCCACTTCGGTGGCGGGGCGGTCGTTGATGTGGCTGATGATGCCGCGCAGCATCGGCGCGCTGTCGATCCGGCTAACGCCGGGATCGTTTTCCAGCCGGTCAAGAAAGCCGGGCATCTGATCCTTTTGCATATCCACGAAGAAGTAGGAGGGCGCGCGCTCGGGCAGGTCAGAGGCAATGGCACGGCGCAGGTTACCGTCGATCTGCCCCACTGCGGCCAGTACGCTAAGGCCAAGGCCAAGCGAAAGCATCACCGGCCCGGTGGTGGTGCCCGGCCCGCCAATCGCAGCCAGGGCCCAGCTTAACGCGGGGCGGCGTCGCAGGCGTGGGCGCATGGAGCGCGCGGCGCGCTGTACCAGCCATGCGGCACCTGCCAATACGGTCAGCGCCCCGCCGATCCCACCCGCCGTCCAAAGCGTCAGGCGCAGGTTTCCGGAAAACAGGATGGCCGAGCCCAGAAGCGCCGCGATAAGAAGGGCCGTCGCCAGCAGATAGGGCCAGCCTGGCCAGCGGCTTGTCCCGGTTACTGCCTCGCGAAACAGGGCAGCAGCGCGCACATCGCGCGCCCGCGCCAGCGGCCAGAGGGTAAAGATCAACACGCTGAGGATGCTGTAAAGCGCGGCCTCGGCCATCGGGCCGGGATAGGGCGCAAAGACCGCCGGGACCGGCAGGCGGTCGGCAAAAAGCGGCGCCAGGGCAATCGGAAGGCCGACCCCAAGCGCAATCCCCGCGACGATCCCGACGAGCGCCAGGACACCGACCTGAATGAAATAGGTCAGAAAGATCGTGCGCTGATCCGCGCCGAGGGTGCGCAGGGTGGCAATCACCCGCGTCTTGCCCGCAAGGTAGGAGCGCAGGGCAGATGAAATGCCGACCCCTCCCACGGCGAGCCCCGACAGTCCGACCAAGACGAGAAACGCGCCAAGGCGCTCGACAAACTGGGCGACGAGAGGCGTCCCGTTGCGTGCGTCAAGCCAGCGAAAGCCGCCACCTGCAAGCCCGGTACTGGCGGCGTCTTCTGCTGCGGAAAGGTCTGTGCCGTCGGGTAGATCAAGCCGGTATTTGGTCTTGAACAGCGATCCCGGTGTCAGAAGGCCCGAGTTTTCAAGCGCCGTGGTCGTCACGATGGTGCGCGGCCCAAGGCCAAAGCCGGCGCGCGACTGATCCGGTTCGCGCACAAGTTCCGCCATCAGGCGAAACTCTTGCGTGCCAAGGCGAAATGTGTCGCCGATCTCAAGGCCAAGCCGCTGGATCAACAGCGCATGCATCACCGCGCCGGGCAGGCCCTCGGCGCCGGTAAGCGCCTCTGCAAGCGGCATCTCGGGTAGCAATTCGACGGCGCCGACAAGCGGATAGGCGCCGTCGACCGCCTTGACCTGGGTCAGCTCGCGCGCGCCCTCGGGGATCACCGCGAGCGAGCGAAAATCGGCAACTTCCGAGGTGCGGATGGCAAATTCGTCAATCCAGTCGCGCTCGGCTTGGGTCGCAAAGCGATAGGTCAGCTCAAGCTCGGCGTCGCCGCCCAAAAGGGCGGCCCCCTGCGACACAAGCCCGGCCTTGATGCTTTCGCGGATCGTGCCGACGGCGGCAATCGCAGCCACGCCAAGGATTACGCAGGCCAGAAAGATACGAAACCCCCGCAAGCCGCCACGCAGCTCGCGCCGGGCCAGTTTTGCCGCAATGCCAAGGCTCATGCGGCGGCCCCGGCGGCCTCTATGCGGCCATCGCGCAGGTTGATCACCCGGTCACAGCGTGCCGCGAGCTCCGGGTCATGAGTGACCAGAACCAGCGTGGCATCATGGCGGTCGCGCAGATCGAACAGCAGGTCGATGATCAAGGCGCCGGTGCTGCTGTCGAGGTTTCCGGTGGGTTCATCGGCCAGGATGATCGCCGGGCGCGGCGCGGCAGCACGGGCCAGGGCAACACGCTGTTGCTCGCCGCCCGAAAGTTGTGAGGGATAATGCCCGGCGCGCGCCCCAAGCCCGACCGCCTCAAGCTCTTGCACAGCGCGGCTTTGGGCGTCGGGCTGATTGGCAAGTTCAAGCGGGGTAGCGACGTTTTCGACCGCAGTCATCGTCGGGATCAGGTGAAAGGATTGAAAGACGATTCCGAAATTGTCCCGCCGCAGGCGCGCAAGCTGATCCTCGTTCATTGCGGACAGATCATGATCAAGGGCCATGACCTTGCCCGAGGTGGCGCGTTCCAGCCCGCCCATGAGCATCAGGAGCGAAGACTTGCCGGACCCCGACGGCCCGATCAGCCCGAGGGTTTCGCCACGGTGGACATCCAGGGAAATCCCGTGAAGTATCTGCACAAGACCGGCATTTCCCTCAAGGGACAGCGTCGCGTTGGAAAGAGACAAAATCGGAGAGGTCATGCGTTTGCGCCTGATGAATAAGGATTTTCTGACATATGGGGCCTGCCGGACAATGAGCAAGGCAATAGCGGCCTTTATCGTGCTTGTCAGCCCTGCATGGGCCGGGCCGGTCACGGTGCTGGCGCTTGGCGACAGTCTGACACAGGGCTATGGGCTTGTTCAGGATCAGGGCTTTGTGCCGCAGATGCAGAAATGGCTTGAGGATCAGGGCATTGAGGCGCGTCTTGTCAATGGCGGCGTGTCGGGCGACACCACGGCGGGTGGGGCGGCGCGCGTCGAGTGGAGCCTGACCGAAGAGGTTGGCGCGATGATCGTCACGCTGGGGGGCAATGACTTGCTGCGCGGGATTGATCCCGCGGTAAGCCGCGAGAACCTGGAAAAGATCTTGCAGGTCGCAAAGGCCCGGGACATCGAGGTTCTGCTTGTCGGGATGAGTGCGCCGGGCAATTACGGCGCCGCGTACAAGGCTGATTTCGACGCGATCTATCCCGATCTCGCCCAGAGTTATGACACGCTTTACGCGGCGAATTTCTTTGCCGGTCTGGGCGAAGGCACCCCGGCCGAGCTTCGGGCTTATTTCCAACCTGACGGAATCCACCCCAATGCCGAAGGAGTCGGACGCATCGTCGAGGCGCTTGGCCCCAGAGTGGTCGATCTTATCGCCGCCACCAAATGAAAAAGGGCCCGCAGGGGGCCCAGTTCCGAAAGCATGATCGCCGCGTCAGGCGAGGGCGATATTGGTCGCCGATTCACGGCCATCGCGGCCTGCTTCGACATCGAAGGTCACCTTCTGATCGTCGGCCAGACCGGTGAGGCCTGCACGCTCAACAGCCGAGATATGGACGAAGACGTCCTTGCCGCCACCATCGGGCGCAATAAAGCCAAAACCTTTGGTTGCGTTAAACCATTTTACAGTGCCACTAGCCATTGCGTGGTCTCCTTTCAGTTGTCGCTGCCCGCGTTGATGCGGCAGCCCGGCAAAGTCGTGCAAGATCGAGTGACTGAGCCGTTGATAGGAGCAGGTGGTCGATAGTGGTAACGTCGCACCGAAAAATATGGGTGCAGTTTTTTTAAAAATCAAGGGTCAAGAATGCGCGCGCCATGACGGGCAGCCGCTGTATCCTTTGCCGGATTTCCGGCGTTGTAGGCGAAACCGCCGGTGGCGCGGGGCACGAAACCGGCGGTTGGAACGCTGCGCTTGGGTTCAGAGAACAGTGACGACGGTGCCGGTCGGGACGCGCTCGTAAAGATCCTGAACGTGTTCGTTGATCATCCGGATACAGCCGTTAGAGACCGACCGCCCGATCGAGCTTGGCTGCGTCGTGCCGTGAATACGGTAATAGGTATCGCGCCCGTTCTGGAACAGGTAGAGCGCGCGCGATCCAAGCGGGTTGTCCTTGCCGCCGGGCTGAACATAGTCGTTGTCCTTGAAGCGCCCATAGGCGGCGGGGTCGCGCTCGATCATCTCGTTGGTGGGGCGCCAGGTGGGCCATTTCTTTTTGACGTCGATGGTGGCGGTGCCGGTGAACTCGAGACCGGCCTTGCCCACGCCCACGCCGTAACGGCGCGCCACGCCGGGCGCGGTCACCAGATAAAGGAAATGCGCGCGCGGCAGGATGATAAGCTGGCCGGGCTCGTACTTGGGATCAAAGGCCACCTCTTGCGGAAGGAAACGCGGTTCAAGTTCAAAGGCAGTCGCCATTTCGGGCGAAAGCCCAGGAAAGGCAGCGACGGCAAGGCCTGTGGCAAGGAATTTGCGGCGTTCAATCATTGGGACTCTCCTAAACTTTGGCGAAATTATAGAATAGCAGCGGGATCGGTAACCATCAAAACCGGGTGATTTCATCAACTTTTGCGCGACTGTGGCGGTGGGGTCGCGATCAGTGCATCGGCCTGGCCGCCCTCGGGCAGGTCAGATGGCGGCCCAGTCGCTAAAGGTAAAGGCCATGGGCTGTGGTGGCCACGGGGCGGCGGGCGCAGGCGGCGTTTTTTGGAGTTTTATAGCGGGTTGGGGTTGAAAGCGGGTCATGCGGGCCTCCTTTTGGTTGGTCTCGACACGAGGTGGGGCCGCATGTCGCCCAGGGCCATACCCGGTCGGCAAAACGTGAGCGGATGTGAGCGCCGGGCGGTTAAATCAGGCCAAGCCTGCGTTCGCGGCGTATCACCATCAGGATTGTCACGATCCCCGCAAGCGCGGTGCTGAGCATGATCCACAAAAGCGCGAAGGCCCCGCTTCCGGGCGTCAGCAACATCCCGGCCAGCGCTGAGAGTGCCGCCCCGATCCCGATCATCAATGCCCCTGCCAGCCCGCTTGCGGTTCCCGCCAGCTGTGGGCGTACCGAAAGGGCGCCTGCGGTGGCGTTTGGGATGACCATGCCATTGCCCAGACCCATCAAGGTCATCAGGCCGAAAAAGGTGATCGGCGTCCCATGCCCGAGATAGAACACCAAGAGGTTCACCGCGATCCCGCCTGCATTGAACAGCGTTCCCCATAACACCATCCGGTTAACGCCAAGCCGGGTGGAAAAGCGTCCCGATGCGAAATTGCCGAGAAAATAGCCGATCGCCGGAGCACCGAAGAAAAGGCCAAGTTCGGCGGGCGCGAGGCCAAAGACCTTGGCGCCCACAAAGGGTGCACCGCCGAGATAGGCAAAAAAGGCCCCCGACGAAAAACCCGACGCCAAGGCATAGCCCCAAAAACGCTGCGAGGTGAGCAGTTCGGGGTATTCGCGAAACTGCTGGGTCAGGCTGCGCCCGCTGAGCGGGGCGGTTTCGCCAAGATCGGACCAGGACAGCCACAGGATCAGGGCGCCAAGCGCGAAAAGTGCCCAGAAATTGGCCTGCCAGCCAAACAGATCGTCCAGTACTCCGCCGAAGGCCGGGCCGATCATCGGCACGATGGCCATGCCCATGGTGACATAGCCGATCATGCTTGCGGCGCGATCCTGCGGGACCATGTCGCGAACGATGGCGCGGCTCAGGACCATGGCTACGACCACGCTGGCCTGAATCATGCGAAAGCTGAGGAAAACATAGACATTCGGCGCGAAGATACAGCCAAGCGTGGCTATCAGGAACAGGCTCAGCCCGCCGATGATCACCGGACGGCGGCCCCAGCGGTCCGAAATCGGCCCCATCAGCAATTGCAGCCCCGCGTTGACGCCGAGATAAAGCGCGACCGAAAGCTGGATCAGGCGGTATTCGGTGTCAAACCATGCGGTCATTCCCGGCAGGCTTGGCAGGAAAATATTCATCGCCAGCGCAGAGAGTCCTGCCAGCAGGATCAGGGTGACGATATGCGGTGGTGTTGTGCGGTCCAGAAACCGGACCTTATTTTCCCGGCTCATGCGGATGGCGTAAAAGGCGGGCGCGGGGAAGTCCATGCTGTCCGCTTCGGATTTGCAAATTTACAGATATTCAGTTTGAGGTTTTCATATCTTTGCAAATTTGCGGGATTCCGCTTTGTGCTTGCGCAGAAAATCCCTATGCTTCCGGCAACATCGCAAGGGGAGTGCCATGAAAGACATCCTTCAGGAACTGGAAGACCGCCGCACCGATGCCCGTCAGGGCGGCGGACAGCGCCGGATCGACGCGCAGCATGCCAAGGGCAAACTGACAGCGCGCGAACGTATCGAGCTGTTGCTGGACGACGGCAGCTTTGAAGAATTCGACATGTTCAAGGCGCATCGCTGCACCGATTTCGGCATGGACAAGGACCGGCCCTATGGCGACGGCGTTGTCACCGGCTGGGGCACGATCAATGGCCGAATGGTCTATGTGTTCAGCCAGGACTTTACGGTGTTTGGCGGTTCGCTTTCGGAAACCCATGCGGAAAAGATCTGCAAGATCATGGATATGGCGATGCAGAATGGCGCGCCGGTAATCGGTATCAATGATTCCGGTGGTGCGCGCATTCAGGAAGGCGTCGCAAGCCTCGCGGGCTATGCCGAAGTGTTCCAGCGCAATATCATGGCCAGCGGTGTCGTTCCGCAGATCAGCCTGATCATGGGGCCCTGCGCGGGCGGCGCGGTCTATTCGCCCGCGATGACCGATTTCATCTTCATGGTGCGCGACAGTTCTTACATGTTTGTGACCGGCCCTGACGTGGTCAAGACCGTGACCAACGAGGTGGTGACGGCCGAAGAGCTTGGCGGGGCCAGCACCCATACGCGCAAATCGAGCGTCGCCGACGGTGCATTTGAAAACGATGTCGAGGCTCTGGCAGAAGTGCGCCGCCTTGTGGATTTCCTGCCGCTCAACAACCGCGAAAAGCCGCCGGTGCGCCCGTTCTTTGATCAACCGGGCCGCGTCGAGGAGAGCCTTGATACGCTGATTCCCGACAATGCCAATACGCCTTATGACATGAAGGAATTGATCCATAAAGTCGCCGATGAGGCCGATTTTTACGAGATCCAGGCCGATTTCGCCAAGAATATCATCACCGGGTTCATTCGTCTCGAAGGGCAGACCGTAGGGGTGGTGGCCAATCAGCCGATGGTTCTGGCGGGGTGTCTTGATATTGACAGCAGCCGCAAGGCGGCGCGCTTTGTGCGGTTCTGCGATGCCTTCGAAATTCCGATCCTGACGCTGGTCGATGTGCCGGGGTTCCTGCCGGGCACGGGACAGGAATATGGCGGGGTGATCAAGCATGGGGCGAAGCTGCTCTTTGCCTATGGCGAGGCGACGGTGCCCAAGGTGACGGTGATCACCCGCAAGGCCTATGGCGGCGCCTATGACGTGATGGCCTC
>NZ_CAJXIP010000012.1 GCF_913054395.1 uncultured Roseovarius sp. | reverse complement strand
GATGCTTGAACCGTCGGTCAGATAGCTGACATTGGCGCCGTCATAATCCATGATCGCAAGCCGCTTGGCGCGCTGGTCCTTGGGACCGCTTTCACCGACAAAAACCACGCGGCTATCGAAATACCCGCCCTCGCCGGTGATCCGGGTATAAACCTGATCGGCCACCTTATGGGCCATTCGCCGCCAGCCGTCCTGCGTGCCGACAAGCTGCAAACCATTGCCAAGTTCCTGCCCCGAAAAGACGTCATAGATCCGGAACCGCACCACAAGCTTGCCGACGCTATCGACACTCACCGCGCCGGTGATCAGTGCCTGCGCGTTGATCGCCTTCCAATCGGCATATTGCACCGGGCTCTCAAAGCTGGTGATCCGGCTGATATGCGCTTCGCCGGGGATTTCGCGGAACAATCCCGTACCGCTCAGATCCGAGGCAATGACCCGCGCGATGTTGCGGCCGAACTCGGCCCCGGCGGTATTGTCGGACACGAAATCAGGCACCGCATAGGGCAGCGGTTCGATCACCCCTTCGGTGATCTCGATCCGAAGCGGGCCATTGCTTTGCGCGACGGCGGGAACAGTCCAAAGCGACAGGGCCATCAGGAGGGTCAGTAACTTATGCATCATTTGATCCTCATTTTCTCCGGATTAAATGTCATTTCAATATCACGCCAGCTGTCATATTTCTCAACCGGAAGGTTAAACCCACGCGATCCACAGCGGATGATTGCCCGGCGCGCGGCCTCGAACGCCTGTTTTGCCGCACTGTCGCCGCCGCCCGACGCACTCAGCATGCGGATCGAACCGTTGTTGGGCTTGCCATCCTCGCCCATGCTTACCGCGACCACAACCGTTGTGCGCAGGGCATCCGAACTCAGGCTGCCGACGTTCCAGCATTGCTGAACCGCCACGCGCAACGCGTCCTTTTCCCCAGAGGTCAGCGGCGGCCCGCTTGGACGGTCGCGGCTTGTCTCGGCACTGCCAAGGACCGCGGCAAGGGCATCGTTCACCGCCGCCTTGTCGGTCGCAGGTTTCTCTGCTGCGGGTTTCAGCGCGGGCTTGGGCGCGTCCTTGGCCACCTCGACAGGACGCGCGGGCCGGGCCTTGGGGCGCACCGAGGCGCTTGGCGCGGCCTGTTGCGCCTCTTCGGCCTCGGTCACGATCTCGGTCGCGGCCTCTTCCGGCGCGGCGGCCTCGCTCGGTTCCTCGGCCACCTCGGCGCCCTGATCGGGGGCCACCTCGGGGCTGGCCACATCGTCGATCTTTACGTCCGGCTCGGGCCGCGCGACCGGTTCGGGGGCCACGCGCGGCGCCGGGCGCGGTTTCGGGCGCGGCGAGATTTCCGGCACAAGCGCCGCCACATCCTCTTGCGGCTCCTGCAACACGGGCGGCTCGTCGACCACCTCGGCGGCGTCCGGCGGCGTCATCTGCGACACATCCGGCGCCGCATCCGGCGGCGGGCTGTCGCTTGCCTCGGGTTGGGTCACCTCAGGGGCGGCATCGGCCTCTGACGACAGGGCCGGCGCAACATCGCCCGGTGCGGGCGGCTCTGGCGTATCGACATTGGCCACCGCCTCGGGGGCGCTCTCGCGCGCCAAAAGGGCGGCATATTCCTCGCTGGAAATGGCCGTGACTTCCGTCACCTCGAAGGGCAACGGGTCGGAGCGGAAAACACCCCCGATCAGGGCCCAGCCGATCAATGCCAGATGGCCCGCCCCCGATATGATCTGACCGGTATTCACCAGATGCGCCCCTAGCCGCCCTGCCTGTCCAGCGCAGGCCCGCCGGTATCCGTCACCAGACCGATATTGCCAAATCCGCCACGGTTCAGCGCGCCCATCACTTCCATCACCTGCGCATAGGGCACCGCCCCGTCAGCGCGCAGGTAAACCCGCGTGCTGTCGCGCTCTGAGGCAATCGCACGCAGCCGTGCCACAAGATTCTCTCGCGCCACTTCGGTGGTCTGGATCATGACAATACCCTCGTTGGTGATCGTCACGCTCAGCGGCTCTTCCTCCTCACCCGGAAGCGCATTAGCCGCCGTTTTCGGCAATTCCACCGGCACGCCCACCGTCATCAGCGGCGCCGCCACCATGAAGATGATCAGCAGCACCAGCATCACGTCGACAAACGGCGTGACGTTGATTTCCGCCATCGGGCGCGACCGGCCCCGGCCCCGCCTGCGGCGCCCGGAATCGCCGGATTTCTGAACGACTCCCGCCCCCATGGCCTAGCTGTCCAACTGACGGCTGAGGATGGTGGCGAATTCGTCGGCAAAGGCCTCATAGCCCGCAACAATCCGATCGCTGTCCGCGCTCAGCTTGTTATAGAAAATCACCGCCGGAATGGCCGCCAACAGCCCAAGCCCGGTGGCCAGAAGTGCCTCGGCAATGCCCGGCGCGACCACGGCAAGGTTGGTGTTCTGCTGTTCCGCGATGTTGATAAACGCATGCATGATGCCCCAGACGGTGCCGAACAGCCCGATGAACGGCGCCGTGGACCCGACTGTCGCCAGCACCTGCAAGCCGCCCTGAAGGGTCTCGGCCTCCTTGGCGATCGCCACATCCATGCTACGGTCGATCCGCGCCGTGGCGCCGGCGATCAATCCGCCGTCATTGCGGTGACTGCGCCGCCATTCCATCATTCCGGCGGCAAAAATGCGTTCCGACTGACCGTCGGGCTCTGCGCCAATCTCGTCAAACAGCGTATCCAGCGGTTCGCCCGACCAGAACCGGCGATCAAAGATCTCGGCCTCGCGGCGGGCTTGCCGGTAGGTGATGATTTTCTGCACGATGATCGACCACGACCAGAACGAGGCCACGGTCAGCATCAGCATCACGAGTTTCACGATTAGGGTCGCGCGTGCGAATAGCGCCCACATGGAGAAATCCATCTCCTGTGCCAATGCCAGGGTTTCTGCTTCCATCTGCCTGCTCTTTATGGGTTGGCCGATTTTTCCGACCTTATTGCGGGGCAAACTAGCCGATTTCCAAGGGGAAAGCCAACACATCTGCGTCATCGAAGCAGGTTTCGGCCAGCTTAATGCAGGATCAGGCGGATATTTGCCGGCAAACGTGCCGGCTGGCCTGCTTCATTCAGACAGACAACCGTCACAACTGCCTGAAAAAGCAGGCTTTCGCCGCGCATCACCCTTTGTTCCATCACGAGTCGCGCGCCGGACACCGCGCTGGTGCGGGTCTCGACCTCAAGCTGGTCATCGAATTTCGCAGGCCCAAGATAATCCGCCTCGACCCGCCGCACCGCAAAGATCAGCCCATCGCGCTCGCGCATGACATTCTGATCAATCCCCATGTCGCGCACCCAGCTGCTGCGCGCGCGTTCGATGAACTTGAGGTAATTGGCGTGATACACGATCCCGCCCATATCGGTATCTTCGTAAAAGACACGGATCGCAAATCGGTGGGTCATGAGAAAACCGCCTTGATGACAACTGCCCGAACCCTAGGCCGCCACTCTCCCACAGGCAAGCACGCCTCGGCACTGACGCCCTGCTTCTTCTTGGCAAAAATACTCAAAATCCGAACTTGGCCCCGAAAAGCAAACTCTGGGCAAAATCACCGTGACGCCTCAGCCCTGCGCCAAAAGCTGATAGCCCGGCGCCGCCACGGCCTGAACGGTCGTGATCGGATCGTCCCCGATCCATGTGGTGCGTTCGATCACAAACAAGGCGGTCCCTTCACGGGTGGAGAGATACTCGGCACTCTCGCCCTCGGCGTTCATGGCATAAAACCTGACATCGACCCGGCTGTAGGGTTTGTTGCGCACAAGCCATTCATTGGCGCTTTCGCGGATCAGGTCCGCGTCAAGGATATCGGCGTTTGATCTGGTATCGACCCATCGGTCTTCGAAAATATAAGGGCAATTGTCCGCCAGGTGCAGCGCCTTGATGCGCAACATTTCGACGGGCCGTTGAATTCCGAACCGCGCCATGACCGGCAGAGGGGTTTGCTCCATTTCCCGGCTGATCAGCTGATAATCGTATTTGCTACCCCGCTGTTCAACCTCGCGACGGGTGATCGGAATGTCAAAGGTCGCGCGGGTGACCGGATCAAGGCGCACATGCGTGCCGCCTTTGCGTTTGCGCTCGACAAGTCCGATCTGCGACAGGTCCTGCATCGCGCGATGCACCGTGGTGCGTGCACAGCCAAACTCCTGGGCAATATCTTCATCCCGCGGAAGCTTGTCGCCGGGCCCGTAGGTCCTGCTGAGTATGCGGGCGCGGATCTTGTCGCGCACATCGGTCCAGGAAAGGCGCGTTGGCTCGTTCAAATACTGGTCTCCAGTTGTTTCATGGTACGCTTGAAGTCCGCAATTATCGCGTCTCGCCTGAAATGGCGACCCTCGCTGACAACGTGTCGCCCCGCGCTCCAGACATCCTGAATACAGGCCTGCCCACCGCCGCTGAAGACGAGACTGTCGAGGATAGCGTCGCCCTGCCGATTGCAGAGCCATCGGGTATCATCCTCGATCCCGACAAGATCGGCCAGGGCCCCGGTTTCGATCCGCCCGCTCCGGCGCCCGCCTGCCTGCGCGCCGCCCTTGGCGGCAGCATCGAACAACACCCGCCCGCTAGAGCGCCCCTGCGTCGCAAGCGCTGCGCGTGACAGGTCGCGCAGGCGTTGCGAATATTCCAGTGTCTTGAGTTCCTCGAACAGCGAAATATGGACGTTGGAGTCAGATCCAAAACCGATCGTGCCGCCCTGCCCCAGAAACCGCGTACCGTTGAAGATACCGTCCCCGAGGTTGGACTCGGTCAGCGGGCAAAGCCCCGCAACGGCCCCCGTGGCCGCAAGGGCATCGGTCTCGCCCCCGGTCATCTGCGTGCAGTGGATCAGGCACCAGCGGGCGTTGACCTCATGATTGGCCAAAAGCCATTCCGTGGGGCGCGCCCGCAGATGGGCCATGACTTCGTCCACCTCTGCAACCTGCTCGGCAAGGTGCATGTGGATCGGACCGGATGTCGACTGTTCCAGAATGGCGCCAAGCCCCGAGGGGTCGACGGCCCGGAGGGAATGGGGCGCAACGCCGGCCAGATAATCGTCAGGCCCGGCAGCGAGGGCCGCCACCGCATCGGCGTGCAGCCGCAGAAACCGGTCGGGGTCATTGCCAAAGCGCTGCTGTCCGCCGTTCAGCGGGCGCAGGTCGCAACCGCCATACTGATAGTGTACCGGCAAAAGGGTCAGGCCGATCCCCGACTGAATGGCGGCCGCGACGATCCTTTCCGACATTTCCGCGAGGTTATCGTAAGGCATGCCGCCCACATCGTGATGCAGATAGTGGAATTCGGCGACCGCGCCATAACCGGCTTCCAGCATCTCCATGAACACCAGCCCGGCGATGGCTTCGACATGCTCGGGGGTAAGCTGATCGAGGAATTTATACATCAGCCGCCGCCAGCTCCAGAAGCTGTCGCGCGGGTCTGGTCCGCGTGCTTCGGTCAGCCCGGCCATGGCGCGCTGAAACGCGTGACTGTGCAGGTTCAACGGTGCGGGCAACAGCACACCGGCGCGATGCGTCGGCGTGTTATCCTGTGATCCGATCGAGACGATTCGGCCCTGTGCCCCGATGGTAATCTCAAGATCGCGCCGCCAGCCATCGGGTGTAAGGCACTGTTTCGCATGAATGATCTGCACAGGAATAACTCCGTTGACATTATTATGTATCTACATATTAATCTTATGTACGCATTTAGACAAGGACTCATGATGGCACCTTCCTACGTCATTTCCGGAATTTCAGCAGCCACCATGGTGCAAGATGCCAGCGACGATGGCTTGCTGCGCGATGCTGCGATCGTCGTCACGGATCAGATGATCGAATGGGTCGGCCCGGAAGCAGATTTGCCGTCCGGCTATGCAGGGCTTGCCCGCCAGCGCCATGACGGACGCCTTGTCACACCGGCCCTGATTGACTGTCACACCCATATTGTCCACGGCGGCAATCGCGCGCGCGAATTCGAAATGCGCCTGAACGGGGCCAGCTACGAGGAAATCGCCCGCGCCGGGGGCGGCATCGTCTCGACCGTCACGGCGACACGCGGCGCGACCGAGGCCGAGCTGCTGGAAAGCGCCCTGCCGCGTGTCGATGCCCTGATCGCGCAGGGCGTCGGGCTGATCGAGATAAAGTCCGGCTACGGGCTCGATACGGAAACCGAATTGAAGATGCTGCGAGTCGCACGTGCCTTGGGCCAAAAGCGCCCGATCCGCGTGGTGACAAGCTTTCTTGGCGCACATGCGGTGCCGGGCGGCGCTGATGCCGACAACTATATCGACAGCACCTGCCTGCCCGCGCTCGAAGCCGCCCACGCCGAAGGGCTGGTCGATGCGGTGGACGGATTTTGCGAGGGCATAGCCTTTGACACCGCGCAGATCGCCCGCGTTTTCGACAAGGCGCGCGCGCTTGGATTGCCGGTCAAACTCCATGCCGAACAACTAAGCCATATCGGCGGCACGGCACTGGCGGCCAAATACGGCGCCTTGTCCGCCGATCACGTGGAATATGCCACAAATTCCGATGCCGCCGCTTTGGCCGAGGCGGGCACGGTCGCCGTCCTTCTGCCCGGTGCCTTCTATACGATCCATGAAACGCAAGCGCCGCCCGTTCAGGCGTTTCGCGATCATGGCGTGCCGATGGCCGTCGCCACCGACTGGAACCCCGGTTCCTCGCCCCTCGGGTCGGTCCTGGTGGCGATGAACATGGCCTGCACGCTATTCCGCATGACCCCGGCCGAGGCCCTGGCGGGCACCACCCGCAACGCTGCGCGCGCCCTCGGGCTGGACGATTGCGGCGTTATTGCGCCGGGCATGCGCGCCGACCTTGCGATCTGGAATGTCAGTGATCCGGCGGAATTGTCCTATGGCATCGGCATCAATCCCTTGCACTCTCGCATCTTTGGAGGTGTCGCATGACACAAACCCTGCACCCCGGAACCACGAGTCTGGCCGAATTGGAAGCCATCTGGCGCACAGAGGGTGCTGTTCGCCTCGATCCCGGAGCGCGCCGTCCGGTCGATGCCTCTGCCGCCATCATCAGCAAGGCCGCCAAGGGCGATATCCCGGTCTATGGCGTCAACACCGGCTTTGGCAAACTCGCCTCTGTCCGGATTGCACCTGAGGATACCGAAACCCTTCAGCGCAACCTGATCCTGTCGCATTGCTGTGGCGTCGGCGACCCGCTGGAGCCCGCAACCACACGCCTGATGATGGCGCTCAAGCTCTTGTCGCTGGGGCGTGGGGCCTCTGGGGTGCGATGGGAGATTTGCGCGCTGATCGAGGCGATGCTGACGCGTGGCGTTCTGCCGGTGATCCCGGTGCAGGGTTCGGTCGGCGCCTCTGGCGATCTGGCGCCGCTGGCGCATATGGCCGCCGTGATGATCGGCGCAGGCGAAGCCAGATACGCGGGTCAAACGATGCCCGGCGGCGCGGCACTTGAAAAGGCCGGCCTGACACCTGTAGTGCTTGGCCCAAAGGAAGGCCTTGCGCTGATCAATGGCACGCAATTCTCGACTGCCTGTGCGCTGACAGGATTGTTCGACGCCTGGCGCGCGGCGCGCGCGGCGGTCGTGACATCGGCCCTGTCCACCGATGCGATCATGGGATCGACCGCCCCCCTGACGCCGGCCATTCACACCCTGCGCGGCCACCGCGGCCAGATCGAGGTCGCCGCGGCGATGTCCCGCCTGCTCGACGGCAGCGTGATCCGCGAGAGCCACCGCGATGGCGACACCCGCGTGCAAGACCCCTATTGCATCCGCTGCCAGCCGCAGGTGACAGGCGCCGCGATTGACCTGCTCCGTTTTGCGGGCAGAACGCTTGAAATCGAAGCAAATGCCGTCACCGACAACCCCCTGGTCATTGCCGGAACGGACGAGATTCTGTCGGGCGGCAACTTTCACGCCGAACCGGTGGGGTTTGCCGCCGATCAGATCGCCCTGGCCCTCGCCGAAATCGGGGCTATCGCACAACGCCGCGTGGCCTTGATGGTGGATCCGACGCTATCCTTTGACCTGTCGCCCTTCCTGACACCGGAACCGGGGCTGAATTCGGGCCTGATGATTGCCGAGGTGACCACCGCCGCCCTGATGAGCGAGAACAAGCATCTGGCAAACCCCTGCTCGACCGACAGCACCCCGACCTCAGCCAATCAAGAGGATCACGTCAGCATGGCCGCCCATGGTGCGCGCCGTCTTGGCCGGATGACGGCCAACCTCTCGGTCATTCTGGGGATCGAGGCGATGTGCGCCACACAGGGCATCGAACAGCGCGCACCGCTGGCGACCTCTGCGCCGCTGCAATCCGCCATGGCGCACCTGCGCAGCGTCGTGCCGACCCTGCAACAGGATCGCTACCTTGCGCCCGACATAAATTCTGCGGCGGCCTGCGTAAGAGATGACAGCCTCGCCGCGGCCGCCGAATTGGAGCTGACCCTATGAGCCCGATCGAGATCACGCAGGGCAAGGGCCCGCTGGTTCTGGGCCTGCCCCATACCGGCACCGAGATTCCCGACGACTGCCTTGCGCGCCTGAACGATACCGGTCGCGCGATCGCCGATACCGATTGGCATATCCACGACCTTTACGCGGGGTTGGTGGCCGATGTGACCACGGTGCGCACACCGGTCCATCGCTATGTGATCGACGTCAATCGCGATCCTTCGGGGGCAAGCCTCTACCCCGGTCAGAACACCACCGGGCTTTGCCCGCTGACCGATTTCGACGGCCTGTCGATTTATCGCGAGGGTCAGGAACCCGATGCGACCGAGACAGAACGCCGCCGCGCCGCCTATCACGCCCCCTATCATGCCGCGCTCGGCGCAGAGCTTGAGCGCGTCAAGGCGATCCATGGTTATGCAATTCTCTACGATTGCCATTCGATCCGGTCGCTGATTCCGTTTCTCTTCGATGGAACCCTGCCTGATTTCAACATTGGCACCAATTCGGGCGTGACCTGCGCGGCGGAGATCGAAAGCGCTGTTCTTCGGATTTGCAAACGTGCCGAAGGCTATTGCACGGTGCTGAACGGGCGCTTCAAAGGTGGCTGGACGACGCGCCACTACGGTCAGCCCGCGCAGGGTGTACATGCCATTCAGATGGAACTGGCCCAATCCACATATATGGCAGAATCCCCGCCGTGGGACTTTGCCGAAGACCGCGCGGCGCGGCTGCGCCCGCATCTCACGACCATTCTCAAGACCCTGTCCGACTGGAGGCCCCAATGAGCGACCCTCGCAAGAACACCCGCGATATCTATCCCCCGACCGGCACCGAGCTGAACGCCAAAAGCTGGCAGACCGAAGCGCCGCTTCGGATGCTCATGAACAACCTGCACCCGGATGTGGCCGAGAACCCGCACGAGTTAGTGGTATATGGCGGGATCGGTCGTGCCGCGCGGACCTGGGACGACTTCGACACAATCGTATCCAGCCTAAAGGATCTGGAGGCCGACGAGACATTGGTGGTGCAATCGGGCAAGCCCATAGCCATCATCAAGACCCACACGGATGCGCCGCGCGTGCTTATCGCCAACTCCAACCTCGTGCCGCATTGGGCGACATGGGACCACTTCAACGACCTCGATAAAAAGGGGCTGGCCATGTATGGCCAGATGACCGCCGGGTCATGGATCTATATCGGCAGCCAGGGCATCGTTCAGGGCACCTATGAAACATTCGTCGAGGCCGGCCGCCAGCATTATGGCGGCGACCTCAGGGGCAAATGGATTCTCACCGGTGGACTGGGTGGCATGGGCGGCGCACAGCCCCTGGCAGCGGTCATGGCGGGCGCTTGCTGTCTCGCGGTCGAATGCAACCCCGACAGCATAGATTTCCGTCTGCGGACCCGCTACGTCGATGAACGCGCCGATACGCTTGACGAGGCGCTTGAGATGATCGAGCGCTGGACCAAGGCGGGCGAGGCCAAATCCGTCGGTTTGCTTGGCAATGCCGCCGATGTCTTTCCCGAACTTTATCGGCGCGGTGTGCGCCCGGACATCGTCACCGACCAGACCAGTGCGCATGATCCGATCAACGGCTACCTGCCGCAGGGCTGGAACATAGCAGAGTGGCGCGCCAAGCGCGAAACCGATCCCAAGGCGGTGGAAAAAGCCGCACGCGCCAGCATGAAGACCCATGTGGCGGCGATGGTCGATTTCTGGAACGCAGGCGTGCCGACGCTGGATTACGGCAACAACATCCGGCAGGTCGCGCTTGAAGAAGGGCTGGAGAATGCCTTTGCCTTCCCCGGCTTCGTGCCCGCCTATATCCGCCCGCTGTTCTGTCGCGGCATCGGCCCCTTCCGTTGGGCGGCGCTTTCGGGTGATCCCGAGGATATCTACAAGACCGACCAGAAGATGAAAGAGCTGTTCCCCGACAACACACATCTTCACAACTGGCTCGACATGGCTCGCGACCGGATTGAGTTCCAGGGCCTGCCGGCGCGGATTTGCTGGATCGGACTTGGCGACCGGCACCGCGCGGGCCTTGCTTTCAACGAGATGGTCGCAAGCGGCGAATTGAAAGCCCCGGTGGTGATCGGGCGCGACCATCTGGACAGCGGCTCGGTTGCCTCGCCCAACCGCGAGACCGAGGCGATGAAGGATGGCTCTGACGCGGTCAGCGACTGGCCGCTTCTGAATGCGCTGGTCAACACGGCGTCGGGGGCCACTTGGGTCAGCATCCACCACGGCGGCGGCGTCGGCATGGGCTTTAGCCAGCATGCCGGTGTTGTGATCTGCGCGGATGGCACGCCCGAGGCCGCCAGACGGATCGAGCGCGTGTTGTGGAACGACCCTGCTTCTGGCGTCTGGCGCCACGCCGATGCCGGCTATGAAGAGGCCATCGACTGTGCCCGCGAACACGGGCTGCGCCTGCCCCGCATTCTGGGCTGACCGAAACCATTGAGGGCCGCGACAGACGGCCAACGAAACCCCAAGCAAACCCCACTCAACATGGAGAAAACCAATGGATAGACGTAAATTTCTGGCCACCGGCGGGATTGGCGCCGCAGCGACCGCACTTGCCGCCCCGGCCATCGCACAGGACGTGCGCAACTGGAAACTGGTTTCGGCCTGGCCCAAGAATCTGCCCGGACCGGGGGTAGCCGCGCAAACCCTTGCCGACCGGATCACCACTCTTTCGGGCGGGCGCATCAATGTCACGCTGTATGCCGCCGGTGAAATCGTGCCCGGCAATGGCGTGTTCGATGCCGTCTCCGAAGGCACCGCGGAACTTTATCACGCGGTTCCGGCCTATTGGGGCTCCAAATCCAAGGGCATCCTGCTGTTTGGCTCACAGCCCTTCGGCCTGCGCGCGGACGAGCAATTTGGCTGGATGTATCACGGTGGCGGTCAGGCGCTTTACGACGAGATGTATGGCCGCTTTGGCATCAAGCCGTTCCTCTGCGGCAACTCCGGGCCGCAATGGGCCGGATGGTTCAAGACCGAGATCAACTCGGTCGAAGACCTCAAGGGCCTCAAGTTCCGCACCACCGGCATTGCCTCGCAGATGGCGGCCAAGCTTGGCATGGCCGCGGAAGCGATGAGCGGCCCGGCAATGTTCCAGGCGCTTCAGACCGGCGCTCTGGATGCGGGCGAATTCATCGGGCCCTGGACGGATTCCGCACTTGGCTATTATCAGGTCGCTCCGCACTATTACTGGCCCGGCGTCGGCGAGCCGTCCTCGGCCGAGGAATGCGGCGTGAACGCCGAGGTCTTTGCCGAGCTTCCCGACGACCTGAAAGAGGTTGTGACCCAGGCCTGTCACGGTCTCTATAATCCGGTCTGGACCGAATACATGACCAAGCACGCGCAATCGCTCAAGACGCTGGTGCAGGAGCATGGCGTTCAGGTTCACAAACTGCCCGACGATGTGATCGCGGCAATGGGTGTCGCGGCGCAGGAAATCATGCAGGAATACCTTGCCGACGAGGACGAGCTTGTGGTTCGTATCGCCGAGAGCTTTATCGCCTATCGCGATCTGGTGGGCGGTTACATGACCTATGCCGACAACGGGCAGATGAACGCCCGTGCCGGCGTCCTTGGGTATTGATGTCCAGGCGGTGCGCGGCACGGGTCGCGCACCGCAACCACAGCGGAACGGGGGCGGAAAATGCTTGGACTGGCCACGGCAATTGACCAGATGAATCGCGGTCTCGCCAGCGTGATACGGTGGCTCGCGCTGATCATGGTGCTGGTTCAGTTCTGCATCGTCATCGGGCGATACGTCTTTGGGTTCAATTCCATCGCCGCACAGGAAAGCGTGCTTTACATGCATGCGACGCTGTTCATGCTGGGCGCCGGGTTCACGCTTCTGGTCGACAAACACGTCCGCGTCGATGTGTTCTATGCCAAGGTCAGTGACAGCGCCCGGCGGCGCATCGACATTTTCGGTCACCTGTTCCTTTTGATCCCTTCGGTGGGTGCGCTGCTCTACTGGTCCTGGCCCTCGGTCCGCAACTCCTGGAAAATCCTCGAAGGGCCGATCTCTGTCGGCGGAATCGAGGCGGTCTTTCTGCTCAAATCCCTGATCCCCGCCTTCTGCATCCTGATCCTGCTTCAGTCGCTGTCGCTGCTGGTGCGGCTATTCCTTGAAGAGACCGACAGATGACCCAATACCTAGACCTGATCATGTTCGCCGCGCTGATGGTGGCGATCCTCTCGGGCTTTCCGGTGTCATTCAGCATTGCCGGGGTCGCGGTCGGATTTGCCTATCTGGGCTGGATGCTCGGGGTGATGGATGTGTCCCTTTTGGGGGCTCTGGGGCAGCGCGCCTTCGGGCTGATCGGCAATACGGTCCTGATCGCCATTCCCGTTTTCGTGCTGATGGGGGCCATCCTGGAGAAAAGCAAGATCGCCGAAGAGCTGCTTGACACCATGGGGCGCAGCTTTGGGCAGTTGCGCGGCGGGCTTGGCATCTCGGTGGTTCTGGTAGGGGCGCTTCTGGCGGCCTCGACCGGTATCGTCGGCGCCACGGTCGTGGCCATGGGGATGATCGCCCTGCCGACCATGCTGCGCGCGGGCTACAACCCCGCCGTGGCCTCGGGTATTGTCTGCACCGCTGGCACGCTGGGGCAGATCATTCCGCCCTCGACCCTGCTGATCATCCTGGCCGACGTGATGTCCAACGCCTATCAGCAGGCGCAATATGAACAGGGCAAATTCTCGGTCGAGGCGCTCTCGGTGGGGCAGTTCTTTGCCGCCGCGATCCTCCCCGGCCTGCTTCTGGTGCTGCTCTACCTGCTTTATATCCTTATCCGGGGTGCATTGCGCCCCGCCGAAATGCCGCCTGCCGATATCGGCCTGGCGAAACCCGACCGGCGCGAGGTGATGGCGGCGATCGTGCCCCCTGTGCTTTTGATCTTTGCCGTGCTGGGCGCCATTCTCGGCGGGGTCGCGACACCCACCGAGGCAGCTTCGGTGGGCGCAATCGGCGCGCTTCTCATGGCGGGACGCAAGATCGGGATCAATCCGCGGCTGATCCTTCTCGGGGCCGCCGCCCTGATCGTGCTGGGCCTGTTGGCAGGCGCCTTTCCTGTACGCCTGCAACGCAGCGACAACGGCGCGCTGGAATGGATGCTTGGCGGCTTTTACACCCTGCTGGCCGTTGTCGGCCTTGGCGCCGTGGGGCTGGCCCTGCGTGCGTCCATCCGCGAGCGGATCATCCATGACGCCCTGAATTCCACGCTGACGATGACGGCAATGATTTTTGCCACCATCCTTGCCGCCGGGTTCTTTTCGCTGGTCTTCATCGGCCTTGGCGGGGAAGACCGCGTGGCGCACCTGCTGGAAAACCTGCCCGGAGGACCGAACGGTGCATTGCTCTTCGTGATGCTCTTTGTGTTCATCCTCGGCTTTTTCCTCGACTTCGTTGAAATCTCGGTGATCGTGTTGCCGCTCGTGGCGCCCACGCTGATCCTGATGGGGCACGATCCGATCTGGCTTGGCATCCTGTTGGCGATCAACCTTCAGACCAGCTTCCTCACGCCGCCGTTCGGCTTTTCGTTATTTTACCTGCGTGCCGCAGCGCCCAAGGAAATCGCGACCGGGCAAATCTATCAGGGGGTCGTGCCCTTCATCGCGTTGCAGGCGGTCGGAATCCTGCTGGTCTGGGCCATGCCATTCCTGGCAACCTGGTTACCGGCGGCCCTATTCTAGGGGCCGGAAAACGGGTTTCGCGAACACCCGGACACCCGCACCGCCTTTCGGCACGAAACCCCCACGCGACGAACAAGGCGGATTTACCGACGCGGTTACCACGCAAGGTGTCGCAAAACCCAACCCCGCGCACGGATTTTCGCATTAAAACTGGCCAAAGAGCCAGAGAACTGCTTTCTGTTGCCCGTTGTTTTGCAAGACCCAATGAAAGTTTCGAACGAATGAAGAGGTTTGGCCTTGATGCGACCGATATTCGCATCCTCAGTGCGGTGCAGCAGCATGGGCAACTGAGCAAGACGAAACTGGCCGAGATCGTCAATCTGTCGCCGACACCCTGCTGGGCGCGTCTTGACCGGCTGAAGGCTGCGGGTTTCATTCGAGGGTATCGCGCCGACATCGCGCTTGACCAGATTGGCGATTTTACGCAGGTCATTGTCACCATCGCCCTGACGCATCACCGCAAGGCTGATTTCGACCGTTTCGAGTCCTTTATCAGGTCTCTGGACGAGATCACCTATTGCATCGCAACAGGGGGCGGCATGGATTACGTGATGGAAACCGTAAGCCCGAGCCTCGCTTCGTTTCAGACCCTCATGGAAAGCCTTCTTGCCGCCGAGATCGGGATTGATCGCTACATGACCTACATCGCGACTCGCAGGGTCAAACATGGCCAGCCGAACCTTGCGAAACTGGCCGCCAAGGCAGACAAATAGCCCCGTCCGCCCGAACGGTCCGTCCGGCCCCGTGAAAACGGTCTGTTCAGCCTGCCAATGGCCCGTTTTTTGGTCCGCTTTCATGCGTCATCCGGGGCTAAACAATCGCCAGGTTCAAACACTCCATGGCCAGTCAGGCCAGGTGCTTTCAAGGGCGAAAAACATGACACAAGCAGACGACTTCGGCTTCGGCACACAGATCCGTAAATCCCCCTATTTCGACGCAACCGTCCGTTGGGGCGCACAGGGATTTTCGGTGTACAACCACATGTACATCCCGCGCGATTTCGGCAATCCGGAACAGAACTTCTGGAACCTCGTGAACGAGGCGATCCTGTGCGATGTGGGTGTTGAACGGCAGGTCGAAATCACCGGGCCGGATGCCGCGAAATTCACCCAGATGCTGACCCCGCGCGATCTTTCGAAGATGGCGGTCGGCCAGTGCAAATACATCCTGATCACCAATGCCGACGGCGGCCTGCTGAACGACCCGATCCTGCTGCGCCTTGCCGAAAACCACTTCTGGATCTCGCTGGCCGACAGTGACATCCTTTTGTGGGCACAGGGTCTGGCCGTGCACTCTGGCCTTGATGTCACCATCACCGAGCCCGATGTATCGCCGCTGCAATTGCAGGGCCCGAATTCGGGCGAGATCATGCGCGCCCTGTTCGGCGACGAGATCATGGACCTCAAGTATTACTGGCTGCGCGAGCTTGATCTTGACGGCATTCCGCTGATCGTGTCGCGCACCGGTTGGTCAAGCGAGCTTGGCTACGAGCTTTACCTGCGCGACGGAACGAAAGGTGACGCTCTCTGGGAGCGGATCATGGCGGCGGGCATGCCCTTTGGTCTCAAGCCCGGTCACACCTCGTCCATTCGTCGCATCGAAGGCGGCATGCTGTCCTATCACGCCGATGCCGACAGCAGCACCAACCCCTTTGAGCTTGGCTTTGACCGCTTGGTGAACCTCGACATGGAGGCCGATTTCATCGGCAAGGCAGCGCTGCGCCGTATTCAGAAAGAGGGCGTGAGCCGCAAACAGGTCGGGCTGATCATCGACTGCGAGCCGCTCAGGGGGCCGAACACCACGTTCTGGGCGATCAACAAGGAGGGGCAATCCATCGGCAAGGTCACCTCGGCCGTTTATTCGCCACGCCTTGAAAAGAACATCGCGCTGGCCATGGTCTCGGCCGAGCACGCCAATATCGGCGCCGAGGTCGAGGTTGTGACCAAATCCGGTCCGGCCCGCGCCACCGTGGTCGAGCGTCCGTTCTATGACCCGAAAAAGCAAATCGCCGCCGCCTGAGCACCCTGGCCAAAAGCAAGAGACCCAAGATATGTCCGATCTTTCCATCCAACTGCACTGGCACCGTGCAGAACCCGTGTTGCAGACAGGCAAATACTCGAACGCACATAGGGTTCAATTCAACAACAGTTACGAGTTTGAAGTGGATTCCGCCCCGGATTGGGGCGGAGATCCGGCCAATACCAACCCCGAACAGGCCCTCGCATCGGCGCTGTCGAGCTGTCATATGATGACCTTCCTTGCGCTCTGCGCCAAGGCAGGCTGGCCAGTCGCCAGTTATCACGACTATGCCGAGGCGCATTTGGGCAAAAACCCCAAGGGCCAGATGTCCGTGACCCGCATTGATCTGCATCCGGTGGTGCGCTTTGACACCGGGTTTGACGTCAAGGCGAGCGAACTTGAAGAGATGCAACACCGCGCGCATCGCTATTGCTTTATCGCCAATACCCTCGCCGACAGCGTGGAAATCAACGTTTTCTAAAGCCCGAACAAGGATCTGACCCGATGCAAAAGAGCGATATCCTGCTGCGTGACCTGGAGGATGACGGCGTTCTGCGCCTGACCCTGAATGACGTTGGGCGGCGTAATGCGCTGTCCGAGGCAATGCTGGCAGAACTGGGTGCGGCCTTTGCTGCGGCGGGCACCAATCCGGCGGTGCGCGTCATCATTCTGGCCGCGAACGGACCGGCCTTTTGCGCGGGCCACGACCTTAAGGAAATGACCGCCGGTCGCACCGGGCCCGATGGCGGAAAGGCCTATTTCACGAAAGTGATGGCGCAGTGTTCCGGCGTGATGCAGGCAATCGTGAATTGCCCCAAACCCGTCATCGCCGAAGTTACCGGCATCGCGACCGCCGCAGGCTGTCAGCTGGTGGCAAGTTGCGATCTGGCGATTGCGGCGGACACGGCAAAGTTCAGCACACCGGGGGTTCACATCGGATTGTTCTGCTCAACGCCGATGGTGGCCCTGTCGCGCAACGTGGCGGGCAAGCACGCGATGGAAATGCTTTTGACCGGGGACATGACACCAGCCAATCGCGCGGCGGACATCGGGCTGGTCAACCATGCAGTTGCCCCCGAAGCGTTGCGCGCCACCACTATGGAAATGGCCCGCAAGATCGCGTCGAAGTCAAGCATGACCCTAGCCACCGGCAAGCGCGCGTTTTATGCTCAACGCGAAATGCCATTGGCGCAGGCCTATGATTACGCCTCTGGCGTGATGGTCGACAACATGCTTGCCCGCGATGCCCAGGAGGGTATCGGTGCTTTCATCGAAAAACGCGACCCCCAGTGGCAGGATGGCTGATCTCATGGAAACCAACCCCTTTAACATCGACCTTGATCGCAATCCCGCGAACTATCAGCCCCTGACGCCGCTAACCTTTCTGGAGCGCGCCGCCAGTGTCTTTCCCGATCACACGGCGATTGTTCACGGGGCACTGCGACGCAATTACGCCGACTTCTATGCCCGCTCGCGGCAGTTGGCCTCGGCGCTTGCCAAGGCCGGTATCGGGCGCGGGGATACCGTTTCGGCGCTGTTGGCGAACACCCCGGCGATGCTGGAATGCCATTACGGCGTGCCGATGTGCGGCGGGGTCCTGCATTCGATCAACACCCGTCTGGATGCCTCGATCATTGCGTTTCAGCTTGATCACGCCCGCTCGCGCATCGTGATTGTGGACCGCGAATTCATGCCTTTGATGCAAGAGGCGCTGGCGCTGGCCTCGGTCAACCCGATGCTGATCCAATATGACGATGCGGAATTCGGCGGGCCGCAGGTCCCTGTCGAGGCGCATGACTTTGAGGCGTTCCTTTGTGCCGGTGATCCGGATTTCGCCTGGCTGATGCCGGAAGATGAATGGGACGCGATCTCGATCAACTATACCTCGGGCACGACCGGCGATCCCAAGGGCGTGGTGTCGCATCATCGTGGCGCCTATCTTTTGGCGCAGGGCAATGCGCTGACCACATCGATGGCCAAACACGCGGTCTACCTTTGGACCCTGCCGATGTTTCACTGCAACGGCTGGTGTTTCCCCTGGACCATGTCGGCGATCATCGGCACGCATGTCTGTCTGCGCCAGGTCCGGGCCGAGCCGATCTGGAATGCCCTGGCCGACGAGGGTGTAACGCATCTTTGCGGCGCGCCGATCGTGATGTCGCTGATGATTTCGGCGCCCGAGGCCGAAAAACGCAACCTCGATCACACCGTTCAGTTCTTCACCGCCGCCGCACCGCCGCCGGAAAAGCTGTTGGCGGATATGAGAACCGCAGGCTTTGACGTGACCCATCTTTACGGCCTGACGGAAACATATGGCCCGGCGGTGGTGAACGACTGGCATCAAGGCTGGTCCGATCTGGCCCCTTCCGAGCAGGCCGCTCTCAAATCCCGTCAGGGCGTGCGCTATCTTGCGCTTGAAGGGCTTGATGTTCTCGACCCCGAAACCATGGCCCCAGTGCCGCGTGACGGCAAGACCATGGGCGAGGTCATGTTTCGCGGCAACGTGGTGATGAAGGGCTATTTCCGCAATCCGCATGCCACCCGAGAGGCATTTGCGGGCGGTTGGTTTCACTCCGGCGATCTCGGCGTCATGCATCCCGATGGCTATATCCAGCTCAAGGACCGGTCCAAGGACATCATCATTTCGGGGGGCGAAAACATATCTTCCATCGAAGTCGAAGAGGCGCTTTACCGGCATCCCGCAGTCAGCGTTGCCGCCGTGGTTGCCATGCCGCATGAGAAATGGGGCGAAACGCCCTGTGCCTTTATCGAACTTGCCTCGGGTCATCAAGTGGATACAGACGCCCTTCGGGCGTGGTGCCGCGATCAGCTTGCCCCCTTCAAGGTGCCCGGCCGATTCATCTTCATGCCGATTCCAAGGACACCGACCGGCAAAATTCAGAAATTCGTCCTGCGCGAGCAGGCAAGGGAGAATGCGATCTGATCGCCGCGCCCCCGATCAAACCGCCGGGCGGGGCAGACACAGCATTTACGCACAAACGCCAGGGCGCAACGCGTGATGCGACCTGACAGGTGCGGTGACGAAACAATGCCGACGCTCCTGCTGGTGAGCGTCGGCATTTTCACTCGTTACCTACACCATGATCGCGTCACATCCCCGATGAGACCGCGAAACTGGAAATCCCCTCCCTTCCGAGATCCGACAGCAAACTGGCCGCCCCCGAGCCAAGATCAATCGAATAGAGACCCGCTGTGTCTTGCCCCTCGATCTGAAGCACGGCATAGGCCGCATCGGTGCCTTCCTGCGGCGAAACGATGTCAAAGCCGCCCACGGGCAGGATATCGACCGGCTTACCGTCGATTGTGATCAGGCCGATCGTCGCAAGCGTGCCTGCATTGTTTGCAAGGCTCACCAGAGCGTTGGCGCGGGCATCAAGCGCGTATTGGAACGTGCCCCCGGCCTTTTTGCCGTCAATGGCATTGGTATAGGCATTCGCAAAGATCAGAGGCTTTGCACCTTGCGAAACATCGCCTTCGCCATAGGCCAGACCGGTGAAGCGGCGCACGGAGTTGGCCTTGTCGGCGGCAAAGTCGGTCGGGAAATAGACAAGGTTATCGCCCATTGTGGACACGGCCCGCACGGCATCAATCTTGTTGTTGAAATCGAACCCGACGACGGCCTCCTTTGCGATCACGGCATCGTCCATGAACATCGCGCCCTGGTCCAGTGTCTCGCCCGATGTCGTGTCGATGTTGACGATGCTGCCATCGGCATAGCCGACCAACTCGCCGGTCACCGGACGCCAGGCGATCGAGCGCACCGGCGCCGACAGGGTAAGAGTTCGAACATCACCGGGGGCAGAGATGCTGTCCATCACCATCAGGCTGGAGCCGTCAGAGGACAGGGCATAGCCCATGGTGGCTGCGTGGCCCTCCGCAAAAGCGGGCGCGGCAAGCAATGCCAGGGCCGAGGTCATCGTGGTCATGCGAAACATGTGGTTTCCTTTGTGTTTGATCGGTTCAGAAGGACGCGCAGCCGGTCTTCGGGTGTTCAGGTGAACTCGGCTGTCTCACGCGTTGAAAGTAAGGCTAAGGCCATTCAGACAGTGCCGTTTCCCCGTGGGCGGCGGGCCATCATCAAAGATGTGCCCCAAATGCGATCCGCAGCGGCGGCAATGCACCTCGGTGCGGCGGGCAAAAAGCGTATTGTCCGCCTTGGTGCCGATGGCATTCGGCAGACTTTGCCAGAAGCTTGGCCAGCCGGTGCCGCTGTCGTATTTATGCCCGGAGGCATAGAGCGGCAGATCGCACCCTTTGCAGTGATAGATCCCCTCTCGCGTTTCCGCGTTGAGCGGGCTCGAATAAGCCGCCTCGGTCCCTTCCCCACGCAACACGGCATATTCGGCATCCGTCAGCATGGCCTGCCACTCGGCCTCGGTTCGGGCGATTTCAAACGCTCCGCCCGCCGCGAAAGCGCGGGTTGCCGCAAGGCTGAAAAGGCTTGTCACAAGGGTTCGGCGCTGCATGGCATATCCTCCTTTCGGGATTGGGTTGGCCCCCTTCGCCACAGCGAAGGAGGCCGGTTCGGCGCGAAGTGGGGGCTTACTTCGGCACCAGAACAGAGTTGACCACGTGGATAACCCCGTTCGACTGATCGACATCGGCAATCGTGACGAGGCTGGCATTGCCGTTTTCGTCGTAGATGTAGACCTTGCTGCCCTTCACCTGCGCCGACAGCGCGTCACCCGAGACGGCATTGAAGTGATAAAACCCGTCAGCACTTGCGCGGGCGGCGGCAGTGATATCAGCGGCCGACCAGTCACCGGCGACGACGTGGGCAGTCAGCACCTTTTGCAGCATGGCCTTGTTCTCGGGCTTCAGCAGTGTTTCCACCGTGCCTGCGGGCAGGGCCGCAAAGGCGTCGTTGATCGGGGCAAAGACCGTAAAGGGCCCCTCACCCTGAAGCGTGTCCACAAGGTCCGCCGCCTTCACCGCAGCAACAAGCGTTGTGTGCACAGGCGAGTTCACGGCGTTCTGAATGATGTTGCGCTCTTCGAGCATCGGGGCGCCGCCCACGGTGGGGTTGGCGGCCAAAACGGCGGTGCCCAAAGCGGCGGTGACGGCAGTGGCGGCAAGAACTGTCTTGAAAGTCATTGGTCTTTCTCCTTCGGTTTTAATGGCCCGGTTGAGCCGACGATGGAGAAGACACGGAAGGTTTCGTCAGAAAGTTTCAGCGCGAATTTATTTTTTTCAAAAAAACCGCAAGGGACGTTATTTTACACGCCCGTCACCGGCCCTGCGGCTAGGACCGCACCGGTGGGCGCCCCGGTCGGAGAGCCGCCCGGCGGCTCGTCGCTGATCGCCAGAACAGCGCCTGTCATTTGACGGGCCAGGCTGTCGGAAAGCGCGATACGCGCAGCGCGATCCTCTGGCAAAACGCCAAGTGACACCGGCGCCGTGGCATCGGCCGCAATCAGCCAAAGCTCAAGCACGCGACCGGGCAGGGCCGCCCCGGCCTGACGTTCGATCTCGAGGGTGTTTGTCTCGGCGATAAAGTTCGCGGCCACCACAAGCGAGCCATCTTCGGCAACAACGCTTGCCGTCAGAGAGGGAACCGGCGGGCTTAGCACCGGCAGCAGGACGGCGGCGCCAACGATCACCCCAAGGGCAAGCATGCCGCCGATGATCCAACGCCGCAAACCGCGCGACGCGCGTTCGGGCGCAGCAAAGAGCCTGCTTTCAAGCTTTGATTTCACGGCGGCCGGTGGTGTGACAGGGGCAATGTCCTGAGCAAAGAGCGCAAGCTGGGCTTCCCATTCACGCGCGAGATCACGCAACGCCGGTTCCTGAACAAGTCGCGCCTCGAACGCCTTGCGCTCAGCGGCATCCAGAAGGTGCAGCACATACTCGCCAGCCAGGGCGATGTCGTCGCTATGCTCTTCTTCGGCACTCATCGGCTCAGGCATTCCCTTAGTTTCAGAAGGCTGCGGCGCAGCCAGGTTCGCATCGTGTTGAGCGGCACGTCATAGCGTGCGGCAAGTTCCTTGTAGCTATCCCCATCCAGATAGGTCCGCCGGACCGCATCCGACCTGTCGGGCTCCAATTCGTCGAGGCAACTATTCAGCCGTTCCCGTTCAGAAGAGGCAATCGCATCAGCCTCGGGTGTGGGGCCAGTGTCGGAAAGGTCGTGAACCTCGTCTATATCAACCGTCGCCGCCCGTCGGGCGCGAAGTCTGTCAATCGACGCATTTCGCGCCAATGTGATCAGCCAGGTCATGGGGCTGTATCCATTGGAACTGTAGAGGTTTGCCTTTTGCCAAACCCGGACAAAGACGTCCTGCAACGTGTCTTCGGCTTCTGCCCTGTTATTTAACATACGAAGGCAAACACCAAAAAGTTTCGCCGAGGTCGCATCATATAGCGATGAAAACGCGGCACGATCGCCAAGGCCAACCTGCAGAATCATCTTTTCGATGTCTTCGCGACCCGCCATGCGTTTTCCGGCCCCTGCCCGTTTTCTAGCGCAACAATGCTTTGGAGCGTCCTGAAACACCAGACGAAAAAAGAATACCTTCCGCCAGATCCGTCCCACCGTTCCGGCACGGCGGCGACCGAGACAAAAGCCATCCTTGGCCGGACATCGCGAAAAGGCGGTTCCTTGCAGCAAAGTCAAATCGCGGATGCACAGATCAGGCCCAGTCCGCGGAGCTTAACCCAAGCTTCTTGATCCGCGAATACAAGGTCGTGGGCGTGTATCGCCCGACCATCAAGGCGATCATCCAGGAGAAATTCGGCGACGGCATCATGTCAGCGATTGATTTCGACATGCAGATCACGCGGATCGAGCACCCCAAGGGCGATCGGGTTAAGATCGAGATGTCAGGGAAATATCTTGGATATAACGCCTGGTAACCCAATGCATGTCATGCGCGCCCAAGAACACCGGCGCATGATTTTCAAAATGCCACAAGATGGCGCACTGTCAGGCGCCCTGCCCGTGCCGCGCGCGAAACCGCGCCAACTCGCGCTCTGACGGCGCCTTGCCGGTGAAGGTCTTGACGTAATCGGGGATGCGCGTCATGCGCGTCGCCGTATCCTCATGCACCTGCATCGAGATATAACCGATCTGCACAAGATAGACGGTGCGCGCGCGCACGTCGGCCTCGCCCGCGCCATAGCCGAACCGCTCGTACATCGCGCGGATCGCGGCAAGGCGGGTGTCATCGGCGCGGTTCACCCGAAGCGCCACCGCCTCGGCCTGATGCGCCCAACCGCGCACCGCAAGATCAAGGCGCGATTCGAATGGACCATCGTCAAGAAAGATGCCGATCAGGTTGAGGACACCCTCGGTGATGGTTTCGGCATAGTCATGGGCCGCCGCGACCAGGCTGCCGGTATTCACCGTCTCCCAGTCCTCAAGCAGCGCTTCAAGCAGCGCCGCGCGATCCGCAAAGAACCAGTAAAAGCTGGTCCGCGAAAGGTTGAGACGGCTGGCCAGCGGCTGAATCTTGACCGCATCCAGCCCCGAGTCGAGAAACGCCTCGCGCGCCGCCGCAAGCCAGACCTCACGCGATCCGCGCCAGCCCGTCGCCTTTTCAGTCGTGTCGATCAAATCCGCCATGGGCGGACCCTAGACGACTTCCCAGTCGCAGGCAACGAAATCGTCGCCGATGAACATAAACTTGACATAGATGAACATTTCTGGAATCGTCCGGTCAGCATAACGGAGACTCCCCATGTCGAACGATCCCCTCCTTCAGCCCTATCAGCTCAAGCACCTGACCCTTCGCAACCGGATCATGACCACCAGCCATGAACCCGCCTATCCCGAGGATGGCATGCCCAAGGCACGCTATGCCGCCTACCACGCCGAACGCGCCAAGGCCGGGGTGGCCCTTGCAATGACTGCCGGCTCGGCCGCGGTGTCAAAGGACAGCCCGCCGGTCTTCAACAACATCCTCGCCTACAAGGACGAGGTGGTGCCATGGATAAGACAGCTCACGGATGCCTGCCACGAACACGGCTGCGCAGTAATGATCCAGCTGACCCACCTTGGCCGCCGTACCAACTGGAACAAGGGCAACTGGCTGCCCTCTGTGTCGTCGTCCAAGCACCGCGAACCGGCCCATCGCGCCTTTCCCAAGCTGGCCGAGGATTGGGATATCGAACGCATCATCACCGATTTCGCCGACGCGACCGAGCGCATGAAGGCGGGCGGCATGGACGGGATCGAATTGCAGGTCTACGGCCATCTGCTCGATCAGTTCTGGTCGCCGCTGACCAACGATCTCGACGGCCCCTATGGGGGCAGGACGCTCGACACCCGGATGCAACTGCTGATGGATGTGCTGGGCGGCATCCGCAAACGGGTCGGCGACGAATTCATCGTCGGACTGCGCTACACGGCTGACGAGGCCGAGGCAGGCGGCATTACCGAAGAGGATGGCATCGAGATTTCGAAACGCCTCGCAAACTCGGGCATGGTCGATTTCCTCAACGTGGTGCGCGGTCGGATTCACACCGACCCGGCGATGACCGACCTCATCCCGATCCAGGGCATGAAGAACGCGCCGCATCTGGATTTTGCCGGACGGGTGAAGCAGGCCACTGGCATGCCGACCTTCCACGCGGCCAAGATCCCCGATGTGGCCACCGCGCGTCATGCCGTTGCGGCGGGGCTGCTGGACATGGTGGGCATGACCCGCGCCCACATGGCCGATCCGCATGTCGTCAAGAAGATCATGGAAGGGCGCGAGGATGACATCCGCCCCTGTGTCGGTGCGACCTATTGCCTTGACCGGATCTATCAGGCGGGCGATGCGCTGTGCATTCACAACGCGGCGACGGGCCGCGAGTTGACCATGCCGCATACCATCGAACCGGCGGCGACCCGCAAAAAGGTGGTCATTGTCGGCGCCGGTCCTGCGGGGCTCGAGGCCGCACGCGTGTCGGCCGAGCGGGGCCATGATGTCACCGTTCTGGAAGCACAGCCCGACCCGGGTGGCCAGATTCGCCTGACTGCGCAGAACCCGCGCCGGCGCGAGATGATCAGCATCATCGACTGGCGCATGGCACAATGTGCGGCACGGGACGTCGAATTCCGGTTCAACACATGGGCTGAGGCTGAGGACGTTACCGCATTGAACCCCGATGTGGTTATCATCGCCACCGGCGGAATGCCCAACACGGAACTTTTTGAGACCGGCAAGGAGCAGGATCTGGTCGTCACCGCCTGGGACATCATCGCAGGTGACGTGAAGCCGGGGCAGAACGTGCTGATCTATGATGAAAGCGGCGATCATCCCGGCGTCATGGCGGCCGAGATTGCCGCCAACGCCGGCAGCACGGTCGAGATCATGACACCGGACCGCACCTTTGCGCCCGATATCATGGCGATGAACCTCGTGCCTTACATGCGCGCGCTTCAGGACAAGGACGTGACCTTCACCGTCACCCGCCGCCTGCTGGACGTGACGCGCGACGGCAATCAACTTAAGGCCGTGATCGGCACGGATTACAGCGACCTGAAGACCGAAAAGACCTATGATCAGGTGGTGGTGAACTATGGCACGCTGCCGATGGACGAGCTCTATTTCGAGCTGAAACCGCTGTCGTCGAACAGTGGCGCGGTGGATTACGACGCCTTGATCGACGGTCAGCCGCAGGACGTCACACGCAATCCCGACGGTGCCTTTGCCCTCTATCGCATTGGCGATGCGGTCAGTGCGCGCAACACCCACGCGGCGATCTATGACGCGCTGAGGCTGGTGAAGGACATCTGATGTTTGCCTGAGGGCCGACAGGATTGATGTCGGCCCAAGGCCCTGAGCGACAGGAAAAAGAGACATGGCCCTGAAACACGTACTTTCACCGCTGGACATCCGCCATAAAACCCTGCGCAACAGGATCGTTTTCGGCGCCCATACCACCAATATGGCCAGCGGCGGCCTGCCCGGTGACCAACATCTGGGATATTACCTCGAACGCGCGCTTGGCGGGGCGGCAATGATCACGGTGGAACCCATGCCGGTCCATCCCGCCGCAGTTCTGACGCGCGGCAATTTCCGGCCCTGCTCGGACGAGGTGATCCCGCATTTCGCGCGGATCACCGAGGCCTGCAAGGCCGAGGGCGCGGTGATGATCCAGCAGCTTTACCATGTCGGCGCCCATGGCGACTGGGACAATTCCTGGCATGCCAACTGGTCGCCCTCTGGCGGGCCGAGCTATCACGACAATGACGGCAGCCACCCGATGACCGCCGCAGAAATCGAGGAAACGATCCAATGCTTCGTCAACGCCGCGATCCGCTGTCAGAAGGCCGGGTTCGACGGTGTCGAGGTCTGGGCCGCCTATAACTGCCTGCTCGATCAATTCTGGGCGCCCTTTTCCAACCAGCGCGAGGATGAATGGGGCGGCAGCCTTGAAAACCGCACCCGGTTCTCGCGCGAGGTCCTGCAACGGGTGCGCCTTGCCTGCGGTGAGGATTTCATCATCGGGCTGTCAATATCTGACGACTCTGTCACCGGCGTCTTCCCCAACCACGACGAAATGGTCGAGATCATCATGCGCCATGATGCCGACGGCCTGATGGATTACGTGACCGTTGGCGCCGGCAGCTATATCGACTTTCAGAAAATCATACCCGGCTTTCAATGCGCTGAAAATCTCGGGGCCGATCTGGCCGAGCGCCTGAAGGGTGCAGGGCTCGCCGCCAGGGTGATCGCCGAGGCCAACATCCGGACTCCCGAGAATGCCAATACCATCTTGGGCGCCGGACGGGCCGATCTTGTGTCGATCGTGCGCGGACAGATCGCAGACCCACACCTGGCGGCAAAGGTTCAGGAGGACCGCATCGAGGATATCCGCGGCTGTCTGTGTTGCAATCAGCAATGCTGGGGGCGGCGCGGGCGCGACTATTACATCTCCTGCCTGATCAACCCCTCGGCAGGGCACGAATATCTCTGGGGCGGGGATCGCTTCACACCGGCCTCAGAGCGCAAGACGGTCCTGGTGGTGGGGGCCGGCCCGGCAGGTCTTGAGACCGCCCGCAGCGCCGCCGAACGTGGTCACCGGGTCATTCTCGCCGAAGCCAGTTCCGACCTCGGCGGGCAATTCCGCCTGGCCGGGCTCCAGCCGCGGCGCGCGCAGATCACCGATCTGATCGCCTGGTATGGGCGCCAGCTTGAAAAGCTGGGGGTCGACCTGCGGTTCAACACCTATCTCGACGCCGACGAGATCGCTGCCATCGGCGCGGATCAGGTGGTGCTGGCCACCGGAGCCCTGCCCGCTGGCACCGGTTTTCAGAAGGCCCTGCCACAGGTGCCGGAAATGCCAGGCGTGAACGCGGGCAATGTCTGGTCGACGGAAGATGTCATGGGCCGCGCCGCCCGCTTGGGCAAGGCGGCGATCGTTCTCGATGAAGGCGGTCACTGGCGCGGCATCGGCACGGCCTGGCATATGCTGGAAGCGGGGCATGAGGTGACCATCGTCACCCCCGACGCGATGATCGGCAAAGACATCGCGCGCACCGCTTCGGACTTTCCCGCACGACAGCGGCTCGCCTCGCTCGGTGCCCGCTTCGTTACCGAAAGCGCCATTACCGAATGGACCGGTAGCGGGGCGCGCGTGGTTTCGCTTCTGACCGGCGAAGAAACCGCGATCGCGGCAGACTCGCTTGTCCTTGCCACCGGGAACCGGGCGGATCACGAGCTTCCCTACAGGCTTCGCGAGATGGGACAGACCCCGATCCTGATCGGCGACGCCCTGGCGCCGCGCCTGGCCGCCGCGGCCATCCATGACGGTCGGACAACCGGCCTTGCCCTTTAGGCGCAGACCCCCGGCCTGCCTTGCCAAAACTGACCGTCAGAATTGCGATCCCCATCGCGGATGCGCATCGTCGATGAGCAGCTTATGGGAATGGTGGCGATGACCCTTCAGGTGGGGGTGGTCAAGCGGCAGGTTTTCGTGCGTGTGTTCCACGACCTCCGGGTCAGATGCCGGCCAAAGCCTCAGCGCCACGACAATCCCCACTGTCGCCAGCGACGCGAGCACCAAAAGGGCGGCAACGCTGCCGAAAGCGGTCATCAGCCAGCCCGAAAGCGGATAGCTCAGCAGCCAGCAGGCGTGGCTCAACGCGAATTGTGCGGCAAAGAGTGCGGGGCGGTCCTCGGGGTGGGCGGAGCGCTTGAGCAAGCGGCCCGAGGGCGTCTGAACCGTCGCATATCCCAGCCCGGTAACAAGCCAGGCGATCAGAAGCGCCCCCCAACTCAGCCCGCCTGAGATGATGGCAAGTGCCAGGGACACCAGCGCCGCGACCGAGACCCAACCGCCCAAGAGCATCACGGGACGATCCGCCACACGGTCCAATATGCCTGGCAAGACAAGTGCCGCAATCATCGACCCGGCGCCAAAGGCAAACATGGTCCAGGCCAGCGCGCTTTGATCCAGCCCCAATTGCCCGCGCACCAGAACGACCGAATTGACCAGAACCATCGCCCCCGTACTGGACACCGCAAGATTCAGGCCCAACAGCCCGCGCAGACGGGGGGTCGCCAGATAGATCCGGATGCCACGCGTGGTCCGATCATAGATGCCGCGCGGCTCGGACGCCGCAGGGCTGGGCAGCAGGACCGAGACCACCAAAAGCGCCGAAGCAGCAAAGCCCACCACGGTGCCCAGAAACAACAGGTTATAGCTCATCACCGCCAGAAAAAGCGCCGCGAGGGTCGGGCTAATGACGTTCTCCAGATCGTAGGCCAGCCGCGACAGCGACAGCGCGCGGGTATACCGCGCCTCGTCTGGCAGAACGTCGGGAAGCGTCGCCTGAAAGGTCGGGGTAAAGGCGGCCGAGGCCGATTGCAGCAGGAAGATAAGCACATAGACCTGCCAGACCTCGGTGACGAAAGGCAGACAAAGCGCCGCCGCCGCGCGAACCAGGTCCAGCGTGACCAGCAAGGCCCGGCGGTTGACCCTGTCAGCGAAAGCCCCGGCAATGGGCGCGATTCCCACATAGGCCACCATCTTGATGGTAAAGACCGTGGCAAGCACCATCGCCGCTCCGTCACCCGCAAGATCAAAGGCCAGAAGCCCCAGTGCGACCGTCGCCAACCCTGTTCCCAGAAGCGCCACAACCTGTGCAAGGAACAGGTGCCGGTAGGTGCGATCTGACAGGATATCAAACATATGCGTCCTCAGAGGTAGCGGCAAATGGCCTTCAACTCAGCACGATCATGCCTGTCATCAGCATCGGGGCAATGGTCCATGTGGTCATGGATCAGGGCCTGCTTGGCGTTGCGGAGCGCACATTCGACGGTCTGCAACTGTTGTGCGACATCAAGACAGGGCGGGCTGGCATGGGTGCGGGTTTCTGTCATATGCATTGGCTAACCTCCCCCGAGGGATGGTGCAAGACGCCGAGTTAAAGGCCGCAAGCCAACTTCAAAGCCGCCCCCCCCTCATGCAGGCAGCGCCAATACCTGACACCACGCCGCGCGCGGCAAATGCCTACGCCGTTTTAACGCAAGGCATCCATTGCGCTTGATCCATCCGCTGTGTCGCGCGCACGTATGGGCCGACACGGCAGAAGGTATAGGCCGATTTTGTCTTCATGAGATCGACAACGGAAACATTCAAGGCTTTGGCGAGGCGTTGGGACCCTGCGGATCCATATGCGGCCAAGACCATCTTTCCGGTGTACATGGTTTCCGCCCCCATGCCATTGGCGCGAACAACGTTATGCCCTCTTGTCAGAAGGTGGAAAAACCGGGTTGCCCTGTCCGAGTGGTAAACATGCGCATGCCCCGTTTGAATCAAGGCTTTCGCCGGAACAAGGCACATTTCCCCTTCGGCCATCGGGTTTGGAACATAGAGACGATGTTGCCCGGTCACGGTCAGATCCGAATGCGGAACACCCGCGCCAAACCCGTTTTCAGGGATTGTGACACTCGGGTTTCTGCCACCGTCGTCAGCAGGGTCGGCAATGTAGGAATCCAGGAAACGAACCTCGTGGGACTGGCCGTGAATGTCGGCAACAAGGTCTCCGACGCGCAGATCCTCTATGGCACGTTCCCCTTCGGGAACAGAGATCATCGTACCTTCCCGGAAACAAAGAACTTCACCCGTTCCCAAGTTGTAACCGACCTGCTCGACATCAAGGACCATTACCACGTCGCCAAGGCCCAGAAGGCTATCTGTATCCGGCTCTCCGTCCGGGTACATGAAAATGATATTTCCACCGGCATCTTCAAGAAGCACCACATCTACAGCCGGTGATAACCCGATGGTGATTCCCAAAAGACTGACTGCGGTCGGTTGGATCGTGCCAGAGCCCAGAACCGTGTACTCAACTCCGCCCAATGTCGTGGTTTCCCCCACGGTCAGGGATGTATCTTCTTCCGTCAGAGTTGCACCGGAATTCATGCCCCCCAGATCGGCGAGAGCTAAATTGATCGGATCTCCGAATAGCTGCGCCGCAAGCAACGCACCACCGTAAGTCTGATATGACGTTGGAAAGTCTGACATTTTTAACCTGTCTTGAATCCTGTTTCGCGATCCTTACTGAAGCGAATGTTGATGGTAGGATTATGGTCATCTGATGATTTTTCTGAGGGAATAGATTGGCTGCGTTGGATGAACAGTCTCCAATCCATCACCAACGCCCCGATGCAGCCCCTGACATGGAACGGTCATTTCGCCCTGCGAAATATGGGTTTTTTTCAGACCGCAACGCAGGCATCGAATGGTGCCCATGATAAAATGTCTTGTATTTCGGAAGGTGCCAGACTGCCCCCGGCTTGGATGCCGGTTGCGCCACAATTCGCAAAAAACAGAGCAGGCTTTGGCCGCCAGACAGAAACTCATTCAGTGCCTGAACATCGAAGACGGCCAAGCGCGCCTCTTGATCACCCCATCAGGAACCGGGGCGCCCGGCCCCGATAATTCCAAACGGCCACCGGCCACAGGACCGGCGGTTTCTTACTTGGTCAGGATCAGTTTCCCCGCCCGCGTAATGCGCAGGTTATAGGTCTGCTCGTTCAGCACGATTTGCGCCATCGCCCCGCCTTCGGTCAGGGTTTCGGCGTCATAGCTGGGTATCACCGAATGGTGATTCTGATCGTTAAGCGTTTTCAAATTCGATTCTTTCCAATTCATATCAATGCCTTGCAATGTTAAGCTGAATTTCTTATTAATTTTATAAGGTATTAATCTGCTGAAGAGTTCAAGGCCAATTTTTCTTTTTGCCTTCAATTGAATTCAATTCTTGACTGTATTTGTCGGAATATATAACTCTCCGCCGCGAAAGCCAGGTTATCCCCAGCAAAAAATGAAAACACCATTTGTAGACGCCCGTCTCAAACGGGCGTCGGGGGATCACCTATTCATGTCTACCGTTAAAACACCGGCATCCCTGCGCCGAACCGCTTGCGCATCCGTTTCTTCACCCTCTCCACAGCGATTGGCAATGATCACCGCAGCGACCTTGACCGCGGCGTCACCAGCGGCGGCGCAAACGGCGGATGCAAACGGCTTCATCCTTTTGCCCACGGTCGAGGTTGAAACCGCGGCACCCGCAGCGACCACCCAACCCGCGCCCCGCCAACCCCGCAAGACAGCCGCCGCCGCACCGTCCGACCCCGTGGCAGCCCCGCCCGCCGAAACAGCGGTCGAGGAAACAGCAAGCAGTACGGCAAACGCCGCAGGCACCAATGGCACCTCCGCCTATGCCGACCCCGATGCGCCCTATACCGCGTTGTCGTCAGGCAATTCCCTGCTCAGGCAACCGCTATCCCAAACCGCCCGCACGGTGACGGCCGTGACGCAGGAAGTGCTGGCCGACAAAAACGCGACAAGCGTGCGCGAACTGGCACGCACCACGCCGGGCTTGACGCTTGGCACCGGTGAAGGCGGCAATGCCTTTGGCGACGTGCTCTTTATCCGCGGTTTCCGCGCCTCGAACGATATGTTCGTCGATGGGCAGCGCAATGCCGGCGTTAGCGTCAGCGAAACCTTCAATGCCGAACAGGTCGAAGTGACCAAAGGCCCGACCGGTTCGATCGCCGGGCGCGGCACGACGGGGGGGGCGGTGAATATCGTCACGAAATCCCCCCAGAACGAAGATTTCCTTCTAAGTCAGACCACTGTCGGCTCGGCAGATCTGTATCGCCAGACACTGGATTGGAACAAGGTCTGGAGCGACCGATTCCGCACCCGCGTGAACCTCATGGCCCAAAGCGCGGGTGTGGCGGGGCGCGACGATGTCGAGGATGATCGCCGCGGCCTGTCCGTCGCGGCGGAATATGATGCGACCGACGACCTGACGGTTTCGGTCGACCTGACGCGCTCTGAGTTCCACGGGATCCCCGATTGGGGCGTGCCGTGGGATGGCGCCAATGACATTCCCTTTACCGAGGCGGCTGCGGGGCGCCCAAAGCTGGATCGCAGCACCTTCTACGGCAATACCGCACGCGATTTTCATGACGCGACCCAGACCATGCTGACCTTTGGCGTCGGCTATGAGGTCGCACCGGATGTCATGCTGAATTCCAGGCTGCGGATCGCGGAATCGATCAACGATTACGTGGTCACGGCGCCTGAACGGCCAGATATCACCGATGCCGACCCGGCGAACTGGACGCTGACCGCCTCGCCGAAAAGCCGGTATCAGGTGAACAACATTATCTCGAGCCAGAACGAACTGTCGTTTGACGCGGCGACCGGTAACATCGGCCATGACCTCGTGATCGGTTTGGAAGTCACCCGCGAAGAGGTGGATCAGCAATCCTATCAGGGGCTGACATCGGAATCCGGTGGCGGCACCGCAGTCGAGAACCTGTCAGGCTGTTCCTTGTCGATCTACGCCCCCGATGTATCGACCTGCGCGAACCCGGCCTTGGTGCGTAACCCTGCCGTGACCCAGACCAATGTCACCTCGCGGTCGCTCTACATCGGCGACGTGATGGAATTGCGCGACGATCTGATCCTGAACCTCGGGACGCGGATCGACAATTACAAGATCACCCGTTCCACCGCGACCAGCAGGCTGTCGCGCGAAGATACCTTCTTCAACTGGAACGCGGGCCTGACCTATCGGCTGAACGATCAGGGCATGGTCTATGCATCCTACGCAACCTCGACCGATCCGATGGGCCAGAGCCTTGATGCCGGCGGCGGAAGCTATTCCGGCCTTGATGCGAGGAATGTGAATTTCGCACCTGAAGAAAACACCGCCTTCGAGATCGGCACCAAATGGGAGGTGAACGGCCTGTCATGGACGGCCGCGCTTTACCAGACAACCAAGGAAAACGCGATTGAAACCTCCGGCCGGGGGCCATCGGCCACCGCATCCGATACCGGCAAGTACCGCATTCGCGGATTGGAACTGGGCGTGTCGGGGAATGTAACCGACAAGTTGAGCCTTTATGGCAGCGCCAACTGGATGCAAAGCAAAGTGCTGCAAAGTGCCGACAGCAGCAACATCGGCGCGGAATTGGCCAATATCGCCCATGAACAAATCAACCTGCTTGCCAATTACCAGGTCAACGATCGCTGGAACATTGGCGGACAGGCCACCTGGCGGGGTGAACTGATGGGCGGCAGCTTAACGGCAAGCAACGGCAATACCCTGCCCTCCTATTGGCGGTTCGATGCCTTCACCCAGTATGAAATCGGCGAGGGCAAGGCCCTGACCGTGCGGGTCGATAACCTTACGGACGAGGTTTATTATGACGCCTTCTACCGTTCCGGCACGCCGTTTGTTTACGTGGCCCCCGGACGGTCGGTGACGGCCTCACTTGACATCAAGTTCTAGGGTTACCCTCCCGCAATTTCTGGGGGCGGCGCTATCGGCCCCAGACCTTATCGAAGGAAAGCCAATATGTTGATCACCATTCCTGATGTTCTGTCCCGAGACGAGGTCACCGAAATCCGCAGCATCCTTGATGCGGCGGACTGGCAGGACGGACGCCATACCGCCGGGCCGCAATCGGCCGAGATCAAGCGCAATGAACAGATACCGCTGAGCTCTCCGATCCTGCCGGACCTTCAGGCACGTATGGTCCGCGCCCTGATGGCCCATCCGATTTGGGTTTCTGCGGCGCTGCCCGCGCAAATTCTGCCGCCGATGTTCAACCGCTATGCCGGCGGGCAGACTTTTGGCGTCCATGTGGACAATGCGATCCGGGTAATCCCCGGCGAGGGGCGGCAGATCCGCACCGATATCTCCTGTACCCTGTTTCTGGGTGATCCCGAAGAATATGACGGCGGTGAACTGGTGGTCGAAGGGCATTACGGCGCCCAGAGCGTGAAACAGCCCGCCGGGCATGCGGTGGTGTATCCATCGACCTCTTTGCACGAGGTGACGCCGGTCACCCGCGGGGCGCGGGTTGCGTCGTTCTTCTGGGTGCAATCCATGATCCGCGACGCCCAAAAGCGCGAACTGCTTTTCGATCTGGACCAGTCGATCCAGTCGCTTGGCACGGCCCTGGGCAACAATGCCCCCGATACGGTTCGCCTGGCAGGCATCTATCACAATCTTATCCGCCAATGGGCAGAGGTCTGACATGTCGGCAAGTACAAGCAATGAAACGCTAATCGGTTGGGCGAATACACTCGGCCTTGACGGGCTCGCCATGCGGTTGCAGGCTGCGGCAGAGACCGAGGTGCTGACGCCCCTGGCCATGTTCATGGACGCCGACTGGGTGGTCAAGGCGGTGATGCTCTCGCTTTTGGCGGCATCGGCCCTGGCCTGGGCGATCTGGGCGGGAAAGCTGATCCAGATCGGCGTGGCGAACCGCCGGTTGAGACGGGATTACAAGGCCCTGGACGGACGCGGGCGGTTGGGCGCCCCCCTGCGCAAAGGCGCGGTTCAGGTGATGCAGGCGGCCGCAGAGGCAGAAAGGATCGCCTCTCGCGGCTTGCCCGCCGAGGGGATCAAGGAACGCTGTGCGCTTGATCTGTCGCGGATCGAGGCGGGGGCGGCCCGGACCATGCAGTCGGGCGCAACCGTGATCGGCTCTATCGGTGCCACTGCGCCCTTTATCGGGCTTTTCGGCACCGTCTGGGGCATCATGAATTCCTTTGTCGGGATTGCACAAAGCGGAACGACGAACCTTTCTGTCGTCGCGCCGGGCATCGCAGAGGCCTTGCTGGCCACCGCCATCGGCCTTGTCGCCGCCATTCCTGCGGTGATCCTTTACAACCACCTGACCCGGCTGATCGGCGGGTATCGCACAGGTTGTGGCGATGCGGGCGCCTTGGTCCTGCGCACACTTTCACGCGACCTTGACCGTGATGCAGAGAGCGCAAAGCCTGATCTGCACCTGGCCGCGGAGTAGGGTCATGGCTGTCAAACTCTCGATGGGGGAAGACGATCTTGCGGCCAATGCCGACATTAATATCACGCCCTTTATTGATGTGATGCTTGTTTTGTTGATCATCTTCATGGTGGCCGCTCCGCTTTCGACCGTCGATGTGCCGGTCGAATTGCCTGTCGCCTCGGCTCAGGCGGCGTCGCGACCGGATGATCCGGTGATCGTGACGGTCACGCAGGACCTGACGCTGATGGTCGGTGAGCGTGAGACGACCCTTGATGCGCTGCCGATGGAATTGGGCATGGCAACGATGCTGAACCGCGATACGCGGCTCTATATCTCTGCCGACCGGACGGTTCCCTATGGGGAAATGATGGCGGTGATGAACCGGATGCGGGGCGAGGGCTATCTCAAGATCGGTCTTGTCGGGCTGGAAGACGAACAAGACACGCAAGCGGCGCCCCCGCAATGAGCCTTGCGTACCGTCCTGCGCGCGGAATGGGGGTGGCGGTGATCTCTGGTCTGGGGCTGAGTTTGCTCGCCCATGTCGGGATCGCCGCCTATGGCCTCTCGCGCCCCCTTCCCGATGCGCCCCTGATTGAAGACTACGGCCTTAAGGGACGCGATTTCATTGACCTCTTGCCGGTTGAAATGTTGATGGCGGCGCCCGAAGCCGATCTGACGGAAGGGGATGTGGCGCAAGACAGCCAAGCCGTCATCGAAAGCCCCAAAGAGGTGGTAGCGGTCAAATCCAGCGACACCCCGCTTCTGGCGCAAATCCCGTATCAGGTGGACGACCCGGAACTGGAGTTTCGCATCGCAACCGAAGTGGAAGAGGAAAGCGAGACCGCCGAAGACGCCAGCGAAGTGCCGACCGAAGCGCAAGAGCAACAGACCACGGATGCCGCAGTGGAAAGCCGCGCCGCAGCGCCACAGGCAAGCGCGGGGCGGGACGCGATGACCGGATCCGAGGAACAGGAGGTCGGCCTGACGGATGAAGAAACGCTGGCCCTTGTGACCGAATGGCAAAAGGATCTGGTGCTGACCATCGCCGCGGCGAAAACCTATCCCCGCCGTGCCCGCGAGGCACGGGCGGAAGGGACCGTCGTTGTTGCCTTCACGCTGGATACCTATGGGCGTCTGACCATGCAGGAGGTGCTCGAAAGTTCCGGTTGGCCGGTCCTGGACAATGCGGCGCTTGATCTGTTCGACGGATTCGAAAGATTGCCGCCCCCGCCCGCCGCGATGGGGGCTGGTCCGTTCGATCTGCGATTGCCGATTTCCTACGCGTTCCGATAAAGGTGATCGGCCGTGATATCGGCCACCGTGGGCGTGCCACAGAGGATCATTGTCGCCAGAAATTCATCCCGCAAGCGGCGCAGGCACGTGGCAACGCCGCGTGCTCCGTCAAGCGCCAGCGCGAAATATACGGGCCGCCCGACAAGCACGGCATCGGCACCCAGAGCAATCGCGCGGAACATGTCCTCGCCGCAACGTATGCCTCCGTCAACCAATAGTGTCGCCTCTGCGAAAGCCCGCCGAATGGAGGGCAAAACACTTGCCGTGGCAGGCAATCCATCCAGCACGCGCCCGCCATGGTTCGACACGATCAACCCTGCACATCCCGCATCCAGCGCGCGTTTTCCGGTCTCGACCGACATGACGCCCTTGCCGAAAACCGGAATCGGAGAGTGCCTGCAAAGCCGCGCCAGATCATCCCAGACCGGGGCTGTCTGACCGCGTGAAACCACAGGATCGGTTGGCTTCGCCGGTATGGGCAAACCATCCATCAGAACCGGGCGGATGCCTTCGGGCAAAACAAAACCGGCTTCCTGTTCGCGATTGCGAATGCCGTTCACAGGAGCATCAATCGTGACGATCAAGGCTGAAGCCCCCGAAGCAATAGCAGTCTGAACCAGACTGACAGTCGCGACGGGATCATTCTGAAGGTAAAGTTGAAACCAGAACGGACCCGCGGCGACCTCGACCGGGGCCACCGATGTCTGACAGGACAGGACAAACCCCGCGCCTTGCGATGCCGCGCCCACGGCCATTGCCCTCTCACCTTCCGGATGGGCCAGTTTCTGAAAGGCCATGGGCGCAACGAAACAGGGGAAATCCACCTTGGTTCCCTGAATTGATATCGCCGACGACAGGCCTGTCATATCCTGCATCGGCTCGGGGCTGAGCAGGATTTCGGACCACCCCCCCTCGTTGCGCGCAATGCACCCCTCGCGGCCTGCGCCGCCGACGATGTAGGCGTAAGCCTCTGGCGATAGCACGTCGCAAGCGACCGAAGCATATTTGTGCAGGGGGGTATTTATCATATCAATTTTCCGGTTTAATTATCCGTGTAATTTAATCAAGTATTGTGGTCGATTTCAAGAGAACATGACACACGAAGAGAAAACGGACCTGATCGACAGAGCAATTGTTGCGACCAGCATTACTTGGCCATCAGAACAATCTAAGCCATTGATTCTATGAGATCCTTGACGTGGCGCGGCCAGAGATTCGGCCATTCTGCAAGTATAAAGCGTTCATTCCTCGAGCCCACAAACCCGAGATTGAAGGAAACGATACCCGACACGGCTACGCCGGAGGATCTGCGCGCGTATCAGATTCATATGACCGTCACCGGCGTCACGGCGACACGACTAAAGGATGGACGGAAAGAGTGAGGGTGCAACAATACGAAAAGAACATCCTGTCACTCTTCGACGCCGTGGCGATGGGTATCTGTGCGATGATCGGGGCCGGGATCCTCGCACTCACGGGGAAGATAGCAGAGATGGCGGGGCCCTGGTTTCCACTGGCCTTCGCGGTTGGAGCCATGGTGACGGGTTTCAGCGCCTACACCTATGTGAAGATGTCGAATGCCTGGCCCTCAGAGGGTCAGGCGAAAACCCCTGTGGATAGGGCAGTTGGGTAATGGTTTTTGTCGTCATGTGGCATATCCTGTTCTCAGATGAGAATTGCGGCGCGTGAACAACGCCACGATATGCCGCCCCTCAGGGGCAATCGCCAACTTTTAACTATATCTCTGCGGCGTCGGGCTCGACGTGCACGGCTGGCTCGGCCATTGCATGCTCGATTCACCATGCAGAGGTCATATTTTACGCAAACACCCTATGCGGCAGACAGTTTTCGTAGCAAGCGGTCTGGCTGGGTTGCCCCTACGTAACTTGAGGCTACCCACCTATGGCTTAGGCTTGTACACTAGTCGGGTGCAAAAGGGGAAATTATGCGGCCCTGAAATGCTTGCACGGTCGATCAACTAAGAGAGATTCGAGATGACGACCGAGAACAATGCGGTGTTTACCACTGGCAGCATCATGCGTCACGTGTCCGTTTCATCCTTTACGGCCAGCATCGGCCTGATGGCGATCTATGCGGTTGATCTGATCGACCTGATATTCATTTCGATGCTAGGTCATGAGGTGTTGGCCGCTGCAGCAGGCTATGCCAGCGCCCTCATGTTCTTTACCAGCGCTATCAATATCGGGGTGTCGGTCGCTGCCGGTGTCCTGACATCGCGGTCAATCGGCTCGGGTGACAAGCTGGAAGCCCGGGAATACGCCACCAGTACAGCGATGTTTTCTGTGTTGACCTCCATCTTTATACCACTGATTCTATTGTCAAATACAGAGTTTTTCCTTGGGCTTCTGGGGGCTGAGGGCAAGGTGGCCGAACTGGCTGCGACCTATCTTTGGATAATCATCCCGTTCACGTTTGTATCGGGGCTCTCCATGGTCACCGTGACGGTACTTCGAGGTTATGGCGAGAACCGGTTGGCAATGTACCCATCGCTATTCGGGGCAGCGACCAACGCCGTACTGGACCCGATCCTGATCTTTGGCCTGGATATGGGAATGGAGGGCGCAGCCTGGGCGACGGTGGCGGCACGGTTCGTGACGCTCGGTTTCGCAGTTTATCCGGCGATGCGCCGCCACAACGCCTTTGTCCGACCCAAACTCAGGTTACTCTGGCGTGACTACCAGCCGGTTTCATACTTCGCCGTTCGGGCTGTCCTGACAAGCGTGGCCACGCCAATCGGCACCGCGATCGTGACCCGCGAAATGTCGAAATTCGGCGCCGAGGCGGTTGCCGGCATGGCGGTGATCGGGAGACTGACGCCGGTGGCATTCTCGGTGATTTGGGCCCTTGCGGGCGCTATCGGGCCGATCATCGGCCAGAATTTTGGCGCCGGCAATATAGAGAGGGTCAAGAGGGCTTATATCGACGCTCTTAAGTTTGTTGCGATCTATGTGGTCTTCATCACCCTGATCTTGCTGGTCTTCCGAGGCCCGATCGCCGCGCTGTTCGGTGCCGAGAACTTGACGAAGTCACTGATTTTCCTCTTCTGCTTCCCGTTGGCTCTCGCGTCCTTCTTCAATGGCGCAATTTTCGTCGCCAGCGCTTCGTTCAATACGCTGGGCCGCCCGTCTTATTCGACATGGCTGAGTTGGGGGCAAAATACACTGGGCACCTGGCCGTTCGTCATCGTTGGCGGTATGCTGCTCGGCGCGCAGGGAGTCCTGATCGGGCAGGCGATTGGGAGCGTCGTATTTGCTTCAATCGCGATATGGCTGGGCTGGCGGCTGATCCACAACCCGCCGGCTGATCGTGGTATGCACCGCCACCCTCATCCCCTGTTTGGCCATGCCAGCCTGATCACGCATACTCTACACAAGCACGCAGCGCACCGATGAGCCTGACCGAGGCAGGCAAGCGGGGCATGCGGGCGTACCCGTCTCATGAATGTACCCAAGGTCGACGGGCTCATTAGGAGAAAGAGCCAATGGAAACAATCACGACACACCATATCATTCAGGCCGTGGGCTGGCTCGCTGCCCTGTTGAAAGTGGCCACCTTCGCAACGAAATCGATGATGCTGCTGCGGATCCTGGCGATGGCGTCGTCCGTCTGCTTCATCGTTTATAGCGGCGTGTTTCAGGTCTGGCCGCTTCTGGCGATCGAACTCATCTTGCTACCCATCAACGCCTATCGCCTCTATGAACTCATCGCAGTGCGCAGATTGGTGACGCATATGACGGACGAATCGGAACGTGATTTCTCCGCCGCTATGGCGTACGGCGAAAAACGTGTGATCCAGGCGGGCGATGTCATTTTCACAAAGGGCGATCCGGTCGACAGCCTCTATTACCTGGCCGAGGGTCGTGTTGAAATCGAAGACCAGAATGTATCTGTGGCCGCAGGCAAGATTTTCGGCGAGATGGCGTTCTTCAATGACAGCGCCGAGAGATCGGCGACGGTTCGGTGCCTGGAGGATACGGTTGTCTACGAACTTGACGAGAAACGCTTTACGCGATTGCAATATGAAGACCCCAAATTCGCCATGGCCGTGATGCGCACGGTCACCAAGCGGCTCGTCGCGAACGCCGCGCAAACGCGGGAAGCACAACCAGAGTGATGGCGGGCGGCCTTGCGCATGATCCCTTCGCGGTGTTTGCCTTTGAGCGCAGCGCGATTTGCACGGTTGGCATAGGCCTTGTCGGCCAGCACGCGCTGCGCGGATGCGCCGTGGATCATGGTGGCAAATTCCGGACTTTCGGCGCGGTTGGCGGGGGCCCGATATGGCTGCGCGGGCGGACTGCAGCCTCGATCAGCGTCGCACCAATGATCGCCGCCTCAGCAAAAAACAAGTCCATGAAAACCACTCCAAAAGCTTCTGCGACAGAATACCGAAAGGCCAAACCGGCAGGAATCCTGGAATTACGCAGAAGTCTATTTCAGTTTAACCTTCCATAGAAAGTACGGTCCGTCCTGTCGTTTTTACTTTCGGAAGGCCGTCTTGGTAGGTCAAATGGTCATGGTTTCGCTGGTCTGCAATCAATGAAGATCAATTGAAGACCTGCGCAACCTGAGCTTTTGTTCAAGGTCCTGTTCCAGTTTACGGGAAATGCGACCGCGCGGGCCGACGATGCCAATGCACATCTGACCGAGCGCGCCGTTCAGCTCAATCGGCGTCGCAATACTGGCGATATCCGGGTCCTCTTCGCCGATGCAATAGGCAATGCCGCTTTCACGTATCTGTCCGAATTCAGCCTCCAGCAAGTCGGCATCTTTGGAAGGGAGATCGGGAAACAATGGTGCGGCTGCCGCGATGACTTCTGCCTGCAATGATTTCGGAACATGCGCGAGAATCGCCTTTGCGGCAGAACAGATGCTGGCCGGTCGAAGACCTTTGTTTGGTATAACGATCGCGCCTTTTGGATCTGCGGGGACACATATTTGGAAAAGATCCACCCCATCAGTCACAAGGCGCGCTGCGAATGTGGTCTCGCCCAAAGCCTCGGCCATGCCTGACAGAACGGGCATAACAGCCTTCACGAGCTCCGAGGTGGAAGTCCCCGTCGCAAGCAATCGGTAAAGCCTTGATCCGATGCGGTAATGTCTTCCCGTACGCTCCACAAGGCCGAGGTTCTCAAGGTCAGTGATCCGCCGGTAAACCGTGGCCTGCGGCAAGTTCACCTCGTCCGCGAGATGCTTGGCCGTGGCCTCTTCTCCAAGACGGGCGATCCCCTCGAGAACAGCGAGATTGCGATTATCCATTTACAAATTCCCACCTCATGGGGCAACATTTTCACTCAATGAGAATCGCACACTGAATGGACGAGCTTACTTGGTGAAATAAGAAATTAAAGGAGGGGGATGCAATGCCAAAGGATAAAAGGTTCTCCGGGTCGCGATACGGACCTGCGGAACGCCATATGGCGGAAAGTCTGGTCGAGATCGAACGCCGGATGCTTTCCGGGCAATCCGAAGAGGAGGACTGTGACTGCAAGGAGGGCATGTTCAACGGTCTGACGCGTCGCAACATTCTGACGGGTGGTATTGCCCTCGGAGGGGCGGTCTTCACTGCTGGACAAGCCGCCGCCGATGCCCCGCCCGGTGCCTTCGAATACCCGGTGCAACCGGACCCCACCAAGGAACAGGGGCGCATGATCCTCGATGACGGCGGATACGGATCGCGGTCGCAATTCGAGAATGAGCTACGCTGGCGCTATCCAACCGCCAGTCTGGATTCCAGCTGGTCGATGACGCCACTGGCCTCCGGTCACGGGATCGTCACCCCCTCGGGGCTGCATTTCGAACGCCATCACGGTGGCATCCCGGCCATCGATCCCAGAACACATGAGCTGATCCTGCACGGCATGGTCGATGAACCGATGCGGTTCACTGTGGATGACCTCAAGCGCCTGCCCGCCGTCAGCCGGTTCTGCTTCATCGAATGTTCCGGCAATGGCCTAACCGAATGGAAAGAGCCGACGCTCAGGACGGTGCAGGGCACGCACGGGCTGACCTCGACATCAGAATGGACCGGCGTGCGCCTGTCGACACTGCTTGAAATGGTCGGCCTGTCGGATGGCGCGGCCTGGATTCTGGCCGAAGGTTCGGATGCGGCGGTGATGACCCGCTCTGTACCCGTCGACAAGGCGATGGACGACGCCATCGTCGCCTATGCCCAGAACGGCGAAGCCCTGCGCCCCGAACAGGGGTATCCGCTGCGGCTGGTGCTTCCGGGCTTTGAGGGTAACACCCACATCAAGTGGCTGCGCAGGCTTGAAGTCAGCGACAAGCCCTTCATGACCCGCGAGGAAACCTCGAAATATACCGACCTCATGCCGGATGGAACGGCGCGTCAGTTCTCTCTGACGATGGAGGCGAAATCGGTGATCACCTTCCCGTCCGGTGCAATGAAACTGCCGCGACCGGGATTCTATGAGATCACCGGGCTTGCCTGGTCAGGACGAGGTAAGATCGCCAGGGTCGAGGTGTCGGCCGATGGCGGCGCGACCTGGCAGGAGGCCGCCCTCGACGGGCCCGTCCTGCCGAAATGTCATACCCGGTTCCGCCTGCCCTGGACATGGACGGGGAAGGAGGCGGTGCTCCAGAGCCGCGCGGTGGACGAGACCGGATATGTCCAGCCGACCCTGCCGGAACTGGTCAAGGTCCGAGGCCTGAAATCGGTCTATCATCTGAACGCCATCCAGAGCTGGCACATCGCACAAGACGGGGAGGTGACCAATGTCCACGCCTAAGACTTCGCTCCTTTGCGCCGCGGCGCTCACGGTTATGGTCCCGTGCCTCGCACAAGAGGCGTGGGCCGGGAACGAGCCCTCGCGCACTGTCGCTCAACTGCCCGAGAGAATCGGCAAGTTCGAAGAACGCGCGCCTGCCGGCCCGACACGCTCCAGCGCCGCGAAAGTAGGCGATATCGACCCGGCCAAGGCGCACTTCGGGGTCGGACAACCGGCCACGGACATGCAGATCGCCGGGTTCAATATCGACGCGATGCCCGATGGTCGCGGGCTTCCGCCGGGCCAGGGCAGCTACGCCGAGGGCGAGGAGGTCTTTGCGGAACGCTGTGCGGCCTGTCACGGCGCAGACCTCGAGGGCAACAAGGATATCGGCGCGCCGAAATTGATCGGCGGACGCGGCACGCTCACCGATGCCAAGCCGGTCAAGACCGTCGAGAGCTATTGGCCACATGCGAGTACACTGTTCGACTATGTGCATCGCGCCATGCCGATGGATTCGCCGGGCTCACTCTCCGCTGACGAGGTCTATGCCGTCAGCGCCTATATTCTCGGACGGGCGGACATCATCAGCGATGATCCTGGAACCACGCTGGATGCGGAGTCGATGGCGAAGGTCGAGATGCCCAATGCCGACGGGTTCGTGTCAGATCCAAGGCCGGATGTAAGAAACAAGGAATGAGCGTGAGATGAAAGGGAGGGGCTGCATGGTGCAAGCCCCTTACCAGATTGTTGATTGTCACAAAGATCTGACCCGGCAGTGTCACCAAGATTTGACCCACCCGGTAGTTATGTTCTCTGCGTAATGGTGTCGGCAATGCTCCGGCCTCCTTCCTTTTCTTTTCCGCTATCTCGGAGCTGGCCTTGAACCGTTAGCTGTCATTGCCGGTCTCTAGGATGTGGCAGCGGTGGGTGAGACGATCGACCAGCGCGGTGGTCATTTTGCCTCGCCGAACACGCCATATGCACCTTCTTTCAGGTAACTATATCCGGTCCCCGTTATCCCTGCGGCCTTGGTTATTGTGGGGAAGATCATAATTGACGGCAAAACCGGCTTTTCCGGGTAACGCCACACGGAAATCATCTGAGCAGCATTGTTCCACGACGCCCTCGAGAACATATTTCAATTTTCATTTCTGTGGAACCTTGCCTGGAACAATGCTCCATCAAAGGCGTCAACAGACTGTAGATGTGGGTCAAGCCGGAGAAAACGCCCCAACGGCGCGATTTAAATGAATAGCCGCCTTTAACTTTTGAAATGGCCATTTTTCCCGAAAATGGCCAAAATAAGCTTGTCGTCATAGTTGTCACAAGCACGAGGGGCTAGGAGCATTTGGAATGCCCGCAGCTGCCGCAGGTCATGCAGCCTTCAACCATGTGCATGCCGAATTCGCCACAGGCCGGACAGGCCGGGCCCTTGGGCGTTTCGCCAAGGTTAACCACCTGCGCCTGCGGGTCGCTCTTGAGGCCCATGCCTTCGCCTTCCAGAAAGCCGATCTGAACCATGTGCTGTTCCAGAATGCCGCCGATTGCCGCCAGAATCGAAGGTACGTATTTCCCTTGCATCCAGGCCCCGCCGCGCGGGTCGAACACGGCCTTCAGCTCTTCGACCACAAAAGAAACATCCCCGCCGCGCCGGAACACCGCCGAGATCATCCGCGTCAGGGCCACCGTCCAGGCGTAATGTTCCATGTTCTTGGAATTTATGAACACCTCGAAGGGGCGGCGATGTCCGTTGAGAACAATATCGTTGACGGTGATATAAATCGCGTGATTGCTGTCGGGCCATTTGAGCTTGTAGGTCGCGCCCTCAAGCTCGGTCGGGCGATCCAGCGGCTCTGACATGTAAATCACATCGCCCCCCTCACCGGGCAATCCGCCCGGCACCTGTGCGGCGGTCTCGCCGGGGGCGGCATTGCTGGCCTCGCTGACACTCAGCACGCTGCCTGTCACATCGTTGGGCCGATAGGTGGTGCAGCCCTTGCAGCCAAGATTCCACGCCTGAAGATAGACGTTCTTGAAAGCCTCAAAGCTGATGTCTTCGGGGCAATTGATGGTCTTGGAAATGCTGCTGTCGACCCATTTCTGGGCCGCGGCCTGCATTTTCACGTGATCTTCGGGCGGCAGGGTCTGGGCGTTGACGAAATACTCGGGCAACTCCGCATCGCCGAACTTGTCGCGCCACATCCGGACCGCGTAATCGACCACCTCTTCCTCGGTGCGCGATCCGTCTTTCTGCAAGACCTTGCGGGTGTAGGAATAGGCAAAGACCGGCTCGATCCCGGAACTCACGTTACCGGCATAGAGGCTGATCGTGCCTGTGGGCGCGATGCTTGTCAAAAGCGCGTTGCGGATGCCGTGTTTGGCCACCGCGTCGCGCACATCGGCGTCCATCCCCTTCATCGTGCCGCTGGCGAGATAGGCATCGCGGTCGAACAGGGGAAAAGCACCCTTTTCCCGCGCCAGTTCCACGCTCGCGAGATAGGCCGCCCGCGCAATCGCGTGAAGCCAGTCTTCGGTTTGCCGCACCGCCTCGTCCGATCCATAGCGCAGCCCGACCATCAACAGGGCATCGGCAAGCCCGGTCACGCCAAGACCGATCCGCCGCTTGGCGCGCGCCTCTTCGGCCTGGGCTTCAAGCGGGAATTTGCTGGCATCTACCACGTTATCCATCATCCGCACCGCCGTGCCGACCAGCCGGGTCAAAGCCTCCTGATCAAGCCCGGCGCCCACTTCGAACGGCGTACTGACAAGCCGGGCAAGGTTGATCGAGCCCAGAAGGCAGGCGCCATAGGGCGGCAGGGGTTGCTCGCCACAGGGGTTGGTGGCGGCAATCGTTTCGCAATAGGCAAGGTTGTTGGCGGCATTGATCCGGTCGATGAAGATCACTCCCGGCTCGGCATAATCATAGGTTGCCTGCATGATCCGGTTCCACAGATCGCGGGCATTGAGCGTGTGATAGACCTTGCCGTCAAACACCAGATCCCACGGCCCGTCCGCCTCGACCGCAGCCATGAACGGATCGGTGACCAGCACCGACAGGTTGAACATCCGCAACCGCGCCGGATCGGATTTGGCGGCGATGAAGGCCTCGATATCGGGGTGATCACAGCGCATCGTCGCCATCATCGCGCCGCGGCGGCTTCCGGCGGACATGATGGTGCGGCACATCGCATCCCAGACATCCATAAAGCTGAGCGGGCCGCTGGCATCCGCCGACACGCCATGCACCTCGGCGCCCTTGGGGCGGATCGTGCTGAAATCATACCCGATGCCGCCGCCCTGCTGCATGGTCAGCGCCGCCTCGCGCAGGTTGTCGAAAATGCCGCCCATGTCATCGGGCACAGTGCCCATGACGAAACAGTTGAACATGGTGACCTTGCGCCCCGTACCGGCCCCGGCGGTGATCCGCCCGGCGGGCAGGAATTTGAAGTCCTCCAGCGCCTCGTAAAACCGCTCTTCCCAGTGGGCAGAGTCGCTTTCGACCTCGGCCAGAGCGCGGGCGATGCGCCGCCAGCTGTCTTCGACCGTCAGGTCATGCGCCGCACCATCCGCCGCCTTGAAACGGTATTTCATATTCCAGATCTGTTCGGCGATCGGAGCGGCAAATCGTGTCATGCGGGCGATTCCTATTGGCTTGGAAGGAGACATACCATAGCCCGCCGCCCATATGATTTCCATACGCATCTGCGCACTCTCTTGCAGTTGCCCGCCGGGGCGCTACGATATATGGCGCAATTCGGGGGAATGCATATGGCCTTGCATCTGATCAAACTCAGCGTTGGCACCAAGTCGATCGAGGATCTCGTCGCCTGGCAGGACAACGCCCGCGCGCAAGGCGCCGACGGGTTGCCACGCCATATTACCCGGATGTGGCCCAAGCGCGAAACCGAACTGTTGCAGGGTGGCTCGATCTATTGGGTCATTCAGGGGCTTGTACAATGCCGCCAAACCATCCTGCGCCTTGACGAGGTGGTTGGCGGCGACGGAATCCGGCGCTGTGCCATCGTTCTTGACCCCGCTATCACCCGAACCGCCACCGCGCAGAAACGCCCGTTTCAGGGCTGGCGCTACCTTGCTGGCCCCGACGCGCCCCCCGATCTTGGCGCCGCGCGCAGCAGCGATGACACGCTCCCGCCCGAACTTTCGGCCGCCCTGGCCGATATCGGCGTCCTCTGAGGCGCGCGACGGGATCACACCCTTTCGACGCAAACCGCTCAGCCGGCTTTCACCGATTGTTGAAACCGCGCGACAGCAACGTTCATTGCCCGACCGCCACCTGCGGTTGATAATCCTCTGGCCAACAGGTCTCAAAAAGACAG
>NZ_CAJXIP010000011.1 GCF_913054395.1 uncultured Roseovarius sp. | reverse complement strand
GTACTCCTTCAGCGCCTGCTGCCACAGATCGGTCGCGCGGGTGGTCGCGTCCTTGGCCCCAGCAAGCTCCCAGTTCTCATGGTTGGTCCAGTTCGATACCAAGGGGCGATAGAACGCCGTCTCGTATCGCTCCATCGTATGAGGCGACCCAAAGAAATGCCCGCCAGTGGGCACTTCGCTCATCGCTTCAAAGGCCAATTCGGCTTCGTTGATCTTGATCGGTTCCAAAAAGGCCATTTTGTGCTGCAGCATCTCGACATCGAGAACCAGTTTTTCAAAAGAGGCGCACAAACCGCCCTCAAGCCAGCCTGCCGCATGGTAATGCAGGTTGGCATGGCCCAGCATACAGGCCCAGAGCGCCATTTCGGTTTCATAGGCGGCCTGCGCATCGGCCACATTGGACGCGTTGGTCGGAGAGGCGCGATAGGGCAGGCCATAGCGCCGTGCCAGTTGGCCGCTGGCGATATTGGCCTTTGCATTCTCCGGCGTGCCGAAGGCAGGTGCGCCTGAGCGCATATCAACGTTCGAGGTATAGGCCCCATAGAAGACCGGCGCGCCCTTGCGGGCCAATTGGGTCAGCGCGATGCCGAACAGCGCCTCGGCGTTCTGCTGGGTTAGACCGGCGGCTAGCGTCACTGGCGTCATTGCGCCCATCAGCGTGAATGGCGTCACCGCCACGGCCTGTCCATGCGATGACATCGCAATCAGCCCATCGGCCATGTCACCGTCAAACCGCCGCGGCGAATTGACAGAAATGATGGTGGTCACGCCGGGATCATCCGCAGCTTGCTCCAGCGTCAGACCCTTGGATATCGCCATCATCTTGATGCCATCCATCGCACGGCCTTTGCCAATCGAAGTGCAGTGAAAGCAAAGGTCGGACAGTGTCAGATTGGCGTTATACGTGTCCAGATGCCGGTTGTTGGCAGGCAGTTCCATCGGCGCACAGACCTGATTGCCGATGATGTGGATCGCATTGAAATGATGCGCCAACCGGGTGAAATTCTCGAAATCCTTCAGATTGCCTGACCGCCGCCCGTTGATGTTGTCATGCACTGAAGGTGGGCCGGCGACCAGGCCAAAGGCCATGTGGTTGCCGCCGAATTTCAGTGCCTTGTCGAGGTTGCGAGATCGCAATGTGAATTCACTTGGTGCGGTCGAAATCAATTGTTCCAGAAGTTCCGGGGCAATACGGACGATTTCGCTTTCGTCGTCCACGTCGGCACCTGCATCACGAAACATTTGCCGCGCCTCGGCACTCATCAGTTCGATCCCAAGCTCTTCAAGAACGCGCAGCGAGGCATGGTGGATCACTTCCACCTGATCGTCCGATAGCACCTTCATCGGCGGATAAGGGTTGCTTGGCTGCTGCCACGGCAGTTGCGGGATAAGATGCGCCCCGGCCTCGCGGTCACGGGGCGACGCGGAGCGGCGGCGGCGAGGTTTCGAACTCATGGTCCTAGTCTTTCCTTGCTGTAGTTTGGCGGTGCCCTTCTATGCGCCCTGCCAAATCGGTTTGCGTTTCTCGGCAAAGGCTCTGGGGCCTTCGGCTGCATCCTGTGACGCGGCGACATCGCGCCAAAGCCGATCGGTCAGCGCCCAAAGTTCGATATCGGCAACCGCCTGCGCGGTTCGTCCAATTTCAAGCGACGCCGCAACCGCAAGCGGGGCGTTTGCAGAAATTTGGCCAGCGAGTTTTTCTGCGGCGACCAGAGCCTCACCCGGCGCGGTAAGCCTGTTGAGCAGCCCAAGGCCATCCGCGTCGCTGGCCGAGATACGCGCTGCGGTCAGGCATAGTTCCAGCGCCTTGGCAGGTGGAATGCGCCGCGCCAGTCGAAAGGTGCCACCGGCGCAGGCAAATATGCCAACCCCGACCTCAGGCAGGCCGAAGGATGCGGTCTCAGAAGCAATGATAAAATCGCAGGCGAGCGCCAGCTCGAACCCGCCGGCCAGTGCCGGACCCTCTATTACTGCAATCAGGGGCTTGGTGCGCTTTGCATCGACAAACCCGGCAAAACGCCCCTCGCCATTGAGAATGTTTTCGCCCTCACCTGCCAGAAAAGCTTTCAGGTCCATGCCAGCACAAAAACTGCGCCCGGTGGCCGCAAGGATGCCAACCCGCACGGTATCGTCAGCCTCGAACCGTTTCAGGGCGTCGCGCAACGCCTCTGCCATACGGCTGTCGATGGAATTGTGTGCTTCCGGGCGGTTTAGCGTCATAATGGCAATTGCCGCGCGCCGCTCGTAAATGACCGGATCAGTCATGGCTTGCGTCCTTCGGGTTGCTCAAAATCAGGTCAAACAACGGGGTTGTCGATCCTGAAGCAAGCCTGTCCACAGCAGATTCAATCGCATCGGCTTTGCCCTGGCCCAGAACCGGTTCGGCCCAGGCGTGGAATTTCGCACGAATCTCTGCATCGGACGCCGGGTTTTCGGGATCACCGCTCGCTTCGGTTCGCGTTGATGTCAGCTGCCGCCCGCCACGCAAATGCAAGGTAACATGCGCGAAACGACGGGCCGGGAACGCATCATTATAGGCATCACATTCTTTGATCACCATGCCATTGGAAAGGCGCAGGATTTCCGGATCATTGAGCGCCGCGCCAGCGATATCTTCCGGTCCGAGACCGCCACGCACCATTGCGGCCGCCGCTGGAAACGAAGTGGAGTACTGTGCCTCTTCGGTGGTGCGGGGTTGCCGAACGGCCAAGCGTTTGGATTGGTGGAATGTCGTGACCTCGATATGGTCGACATCAGCAGCGCTCAGATCGTGTTGGGTGCGCAAATCAAGTATCGCTCGTACCGGCGGTTGCGCCCATCTGCAAACCGGCCATGGTTTGTAATATTGTTCGAAGATGCACCACCGCTGACCCAGATCAGACCAAAGGTCTGCGACATCGTCATGTTCCACGCTCAGTGCCGGCGCACCTGTAAAACCGTCTGCGGCCAGATAGGCTGCCGATACGCCCGCCATCGCCCCCCAGCCGGACCCGTCCTTGAGCATGGTCGGGTGGTCGATACACCGCATCATCTGGCTGCGCGGACCGTGATACTCGGCAATGCCGATTGCTTCGCGTGTTTTTGTCGAATTCAACCCAAGCCCGCGTGCTCCGAGCGCGGCACAGGCGACCGCGATCCAGGCCCCTGATGTGTGATAGTCGCTCGCCGTACGGTGCAGCGCAATGCCGGCACGGCTACCGATCTCATAGCCGAGGACAAGCGCGGTCAGAAATTCTTCACCGCTGTCACGTCCCTCGGCATCGCTGATGGCAAGCAATGCCGGAAGAACGCCACAGCCAACATGCCCCTTGGTCAGCTTGTGGCCGTCATGCCCGTCAAGCGCGTCAATCGTCATGCCCCCTGCCAGAGCCGCCCCGGCCGGGCTGACAAATCTGCCATCGAAAAGCATTCGGGCACCGTGTTTGCCTGCACCGAATTGGCTGGTAGCATGATCAAGAATAATGCGTGAAAGTTCGGTGCAAGTGCCGCCTGCAGCGACGCCGATGAGATCGAGCAACCAGCGCCGCGCAAATCTGCGAACGTCTTCCGGAATATCCTTGAATTGCACGTCATGCAGGAACGCAGTGAAATCGCGCGATGCAACGGCGCGGGTGGCCGTGCCGATATCCGGAGGCTGCGTGCAGGTGCCCATAACTCTCACCTTCCTGTAAAGTCCGCGTCGCGTTTCTCAAGAAGCGAGTTCACCGCTTCCATATGATCTTTGGTCTGGTGGCAGGCGCCTTGATAGGCGGCGGCCAGTTCCAACACGGTATCCAGCCGGGTGTTCAGTCCTTCGCGCAGCAGGCGTTTGGCCATACGCAACTGGCGTGGCGGGTTCTTCGCGATGCGGGCGGCGAGCTTGCGGGCCTCGGGCAACAGCTCCTCCGGCTCGACCACGGATGACACCAGCCCCCATTCCAACGCCGTTGCCGCATCGACGGGGTCAGCGGTGAAGGTCATCTCGGCGGCGCGGCTCAGCCCGACCTGACGCGGTAGGAGCCACGCCCCACCGTCACCCGAAATCAGGCCGACGCGCACGAAGTTTTCCGCGAATGTCGCCGCGGTCGAGGCGATGCGGATATCGCACAGGCAGGTTGTATCACAGCCCGCCCCATAGGACGGCCCGTTGACGGCGGCGATCAGCGGCACTTCGCATTCCCACATGGCTTTCGCGACCTGCTGTATGCCGCTGCGATAGCCGTCCTTGGCATCTACTGCGTCACCACCAAAGATCGATTCCTTGTCGCGCATATGCTTGAGATTGCCACCCGAGGAAAACGCCTTGCCAGCACCCGTGACAATCGCGCAGCGCACCGATTGATCTGCGTTGATCCGGTGCATCGCCGCGACAATCGCCACGCAGAGGTCGCGATCCGTCAACGCATTGCGCGTCTCGGGCATGTTGAATGTCAGGGTTACGATGTGATCAGTTTGATCATAAAGAAGCTTTTCGGTCATGTGTCCAATCCAGGTTTGGTGTCGGGCGGATCCGGGTTTGTTTTCAGATATTTCAGGATTGCCCGGGCAGTGTTTTCTTGTGAGCTGCCAGAAGTTCGCGCTTCAGCACCTTGCCGCTGGGATTTGTCGGCAGCTCATTCATGAACGTATAGGTCTTGGGTCGCTTGTACGGCGCCAGGTTGTCACTCGACTTGCAAAAGCTATCGAGATCTTCTGCTGTGAGCGCATTGTCGGATGCCACGACATAGGCAACGACGATCTGGCCCCACTTTTCGTCCGGCAGGCCAACCACCGCAGCTTCCTGCACACCGGGGTGCGTATAAAGCAGCTCCTCGACCTCGCGCGGATAGATATTTTCACCGCCTGAAACAATCATGTCATCGGCTCGGCCGTGGAAGTAATAAAACCCCTCTTCGTCCTGCGAAAACAGATCGCCTGAATAGACCCAACCGGCCTTCAGTTTCTTGGCGGTTTCAACCGGGTTGTTCCAATAGCAGGTCATGGCTTGCGGGCCACGCACAATCAGCTGCCCAACTTCGCCGCAGCCCAGTACATCGCGAGAAGTTGCATCTGGGCTGCGATCAATGATTCGGCATTCGGATATCAGCGTTGGCTTCCCGCAGGAACCCAGCTTGGACAGCGCATCCTCAGGGTGCAGAACCAGAGCCAGCGACGCCTCGGTCATGCCGTAGCCATTGAATATGTTCGGGCAAAACTCGTTGATAACGCGCTCCATTACCGCCGAAGCGATGGCAGCACCGCCAGTGGTTATAAGCCGCAGCGACGACGTGTCGATCCTGGGAAACTCGGGACGCAGTAGCATTTCCTGTATTTGGGTTGGAACAGCAAACAGCGTGGTAATCTTTTCGGAAAAAATTGTTTGCAAGGTTTCCAGCGCATTATAGCGACCCATCACCACGTTTGTGCCGCCGACCATCAGATGCGGCAGAAAATACGCCTGCATCCCACCCACATGATAAAGCGGCGCGATATGCAGCGCGTTGTCACGGTGGTTCAGACCATATTCCATTACACAGTTCATCGCGATCGCAATGTCGTTGGCGTGGGTGTGCACCACCCCCTTGGGTCGTCCCGTCGTTCCCGAGGTATAGACCAGTGCCGAGGTATCAGTTCCCGCAGGAATAGGGCGCAGAATGTCGCGGTCCTCGGTTTCCTCGGCAAGCTCATCGAACTGGCTGTGGCCGTCGGGAATTGCCGCCTTTTCGTAGGAACAACTGATAAAGTCATGAACCGACCGAACCTGCTCCTGGATTTTAATGGCGTTTTCGGTCAGGTGGCGCCCATAGACCACCACCCGGGCACCGCTGTCCTGAATGACATAGGCCGCCTCGCCGGGGCTGAGCCGGTAGTTCAGCGGCACCGCCACAGCACCGAGAATCTGACAGGCAAAGTAGGTTGTGACCGAGTTTTCTGATGTAGACACATAGAAAGCGACCCGGTCGCCAGAACGCACGCCCATATCTGACAGCGCTTGCGCAAACCGGCGCACGCGACCGTACCATTCAGTATATGTCCAGCGGCGCTCTCCGAAAACAAGTGCCGTATGGGACGGGTAGCGTTCTACCGAGGCTTCGAGAATACGGGCGATATGCATTGGATGGCGTCCTGTTAAAGATTGGGTTTGATCGACGGCATTTCGCGCGCCGCGATCAGGTATTTGGCCATTTCGGAAGACCCGCCCACGATCGGCAGAGCGCGCGCGTCGCGGTAGATCTGCTCGGCGCGTCCAAATTGACGCGTCACTCCATCGCCGCCCAGAATCTGAACCGTACGGTCGGCGCAGTATACGGCCGTTTCGGTTGAGACCAGCTTGCATTGCGCGGCCTCGCGCATCAGGTCTTTGCCGTCTATTCCCGCGTCGTACATCTTGGCTGCGCGGTAGGTCAGCAATTCAGCCGCATCTATACGCCAGCTCATTTGGGCAATCATGTCCCAGATCAGCTGTTTCTGACCAAGCTTTTCTCCAAAGGCGACGCGTGTCTGTGCGTGGTCACGGGCAATATCAAAGGCCGACCGGGCGACCCCGAGCCCCGATCCGCCGAGAATCGCGCGCTCGAAATTGAACGCGCTCAGCATGATCTTGAAACCCTTGTTTTCCTCCCCCAGCAGGTTTTCAGCAGGCACACGTACATTCTCGAACGTCACTTCACCGACGACACAGCCGCGTCGGCCCATGAAATCGTAGGTCTGCGGAAACGAAATGCCTGGCGTGTCGGCGGAAACGGCGATGGCGGTCATGCCTTTCTGCGGCGCTACGTCCGGGTCGCTGATGCCCCAGACGATATAGACGTCCGACTTGGTGGCATTTGAGATGTAACGCTTGAATCCGTCGATCACCCATTCCTTGGTCTTGCTATCGAACCGGATGCGGGTTTCCATCCCGGCACTATCCGAGCCGACATTGGGTTCGGTCATACAGATCGAGCCAATGGCCGAACCTTCAAGTATCGGTGTCAGATATCTGTCGCGAATTTCAGGGCGGGCAAACCTGTGAAGCGGAAACGCGCAGGACAGCGCTGTGGCGATGGTGGTCTCAAACGCATAGTTGAGATAAGCCGCTTCCTCCGACAGCATCGTGGCGTGGGTCAGCCCCGGTTGCGACAGCGACCCTGAATAGAGATCGGCGAACATCAGCTTCATATAACCTGCTTCGCCAAGGGCGCGGACCACTTGCTTGACCGCTTCCCAGTCTTCATCGCGTTCGATGGCTTCGGCCCTAGGGGCCAGTTCGCGGGCCAGAAACTCGCGAATTTCGGCGCGAAAGGCCCGGTCCTCATCTGTCATGAAAAAGTCGCGCATTTGCTAAATCCTCAAGTGTGGTCCTGCCGGACGAGCTCGGGAATGCCGAGCGTTTCAAGCAATCGTGTGGTTTCGCGCTGAACAAGGCCAATGTTGCTGTCGCGTACTGTTGGCAGCAGGTGCCGCGCCCGGCGCACCTGATCATAATCCAGATCGGCCGAGATCAGCTCTTCACCTTCTCCGGCCACAGCCAGTTCCCGACCGAACGCGTCGATGATCCGCGAACCGCCCCAAAAGGTCAGATCGCGCTCGGTTCCGGTACGGTTGGCCATGATCGCTGGCGCGCCGTACATCATCGCATAGAACCGCATGGTCAGCGCCCAGCCACCGGGATTGTCAAAATCGGCACCCACGGCCTCGACACCTGAACTGACCGGACAGACCAGGAAGGTCGCGCCATGCAGAAACGCCAGATGGGTCAGGGCGGGATTCCACAAATCGGCACAGATCAGCAGGCCCGCTGCCCAATCCTTATCCATGCGGCAGATATCGACGAACCGGCCGCTGGCATAGTGTTTGCCCTCTTCGAGCTTGCCATAGCTGGGGATGTTTACCTTGCGGTGCAAAAACTGAATTCGACCCGCTTTCAGGATGGCGCAGCTGTTGTAGAATTGCGCCGCTGGGCCTTCTTCGATGAAGCCAACGACGACAGCCATATCGCCCGCTGCCTCGGCCAAACGTTGCAGCCGCGGATCCGTGCGGCGCATGGCAATGTCGAGAAGGGTTTCGCAGCCATGATGCCCAGTCAGCGACAATTCCGGCATCACGAGAAATTCAATGTTCTTTTCTCTGGCCCGGGCGATCCAGTCTAGGTGCAACTGGATATTGGCATCGACGTCACCGATTTCACTGCCAAACTGCGCGACGCCGGTTTTCAGTTTTTGTTCCACGGAGTTTTGCCCGTTCGTGTGCAAAGGACCGAGGCAGGCGGTACCGCCTCGGTCCGGTTTCGTTCACATCATTCCGTTTTCTTTGAGATATGACGCGGCAACGTTTTCGATGGACTCCTTGTCGACATCGACGCGCGCGTTCAGCGTGGCCATTGTCTGGTCGTCCAGCGTTGCGGAAAGAGCGTTCAACAGCTCGCCGATTTTCGGATTGGCTTCCAGCACTTCGACACGCACGACCGGGGCCAGTGCGTAGGCGGGGAAATATCCCTTATCGTCTTCCAGCGTCACAAAATCGAAGGCCGGAATGCGGCCGTCGGTGGCAAAGACGAGACCAACCTCGACATCGCCGTTTTTCAGCGCTTGGTAGACCAAGCCCGAATCCATGCGCTTTACCTGGTCACGGCTCAGCTTGAATTCATACTCTTTCTGAAGCGGCTTCAGCCCGTCGGGACGCGCATACCACTCGGCGTTCGAGGCCAGTGTCAGATCATTTTCGTTGTTCACGCGCGCTGCGAAATCCGACAGCGTCTTGATGCCCAGTTCTTCGGCCTGCGGTTTACGCATGGCAAGGGCGTAGGTGTTGTTAGCGTCCGACGCATCCAGCCAGACGATACCCTTCTCGGCGTCGAGTTCCTTGACCTTGGCATAGGTCTCTTCCGCATTCAGCTTTTCTTCGACCTTGTTGTAGGTGATCAGCGACGTGCCGGTGTATTCCCAGTAGACGTCAATCTGCCCGTTTTCCATTGCCTGACGCAACGCGGCCGAGCCCATTCCAGCGCGGTTATCCACCTCGAAACCGTTGGCTTCGAGCAGTTGTTGGGTCATCGACGACAGCAACTGCTGCTCGGTAAAGTTCTTGCCGCCAACCGCGATTTCTTCGGCTTGGGCGACTCCGGCGAGCATGACAGCGCCCGCAAAGATCGTTTTTGCAAAACGAGTGAACATGTCTTGTTTCCTTTGTTTGTTTACAGAGTCTGCGCGTTTCAGCGCAGCGGGTTAACACCTTTCGGGATCAGCCAAAGCTGTGCCTGCCCGACCAGGAAATCCACCAACACGGCAAGCCCGGCGGTGGGGATCGCCCCGGCCAGCAACATGCCAGTATCCATCAGGTCGATACCGGTGAAAATGAGTTCGCCCAGACCACCACCGCCGATCAGGAAGGCCAGCGGTGTGGTGCCGACATTGATAGCCAGCGCCGTACGGATACCCGAGAATATCACGTAGAGTGCATTGGGTAATTCGATACGAAAGAGGATTTGCGCGGGCTTCATGCCCATGCCATGCGCGGCTTCCTTCAAGTGCGCCGGAACGGCCAGAAGCCCCGCATAAGTGTTACGCACAATCGGCAAAAGCGAAGCCACAAACAGCCCGAAGAACGCTGGTGCAAAGCCAATACCAAGCAGTGTCATCGACAGGGCGATCACCGCCAGCGTGGGAATTGTTGTGCCAATGTTGAAGACCTGCATGATCGTCTCGGCCACGCCAGCCATCGAAGGGCGCGACAACCAGATGCCGACCGGCACGCCGATCAGGATGGCAGCGGAGCCAGAGGCCAGCACCAGAATGACATGCTGCCGTGTCAGATAAACAATGTCTTCCCAATAGGTCAGGATCTGATCAATTATACCCGAGAAACCGATCAGGACGCCGATGCCCAGCATCAGCCAGGGCAGAATGCGCACGCTGCGGTTAGATGCTGCTGAATTGGCCATGCCGCCCTCCCTTACGCCGATGCCTGTTGCTTAGCGGATTTGCGATAGGTCTCGCCCAGGGCGCTGGTCACCGCAGGTTGAGTCACCACGCCGGTGAACCGGCCGGACGCATCGACACTGGTCAGCCACATCACGTCATTGGCGAACATTTCCGAAACCACCGCCCGCAAATCGGCATCATGTGGCACCACGGCGGGCAAGGGTCGGGCCAGATTCTGAACGGTTCCGCTGGCGCCCTCCAGCATCTCCTCGGTCACGTAACCGACAGGATGGTGATCGCCATCTATCATCACCGCCAGGTTCGAGCCGTGGTCGCGTATGGCGGCCAGTGCGTCCTTGGCTTTGGTGTGGCGCGAAACGGCGGGCGCCTCGGCATCCGCCACTTCTTCCACAGTGACCAGCCGCAGCCGCTTCAGTGTCCGGTCCGCGCCCACGAAATCGGCGACGAACGCGTTTGACGGGTGCGCCAGAACGTTGTCGGGGCTGTCATACTGCTCGATCACGCCGTCTTTGAAAATGGCGATCTTGTCGGCCATCTTTACCGCCTCGTCGATATCATGACTGACGAACATGATCGTCTTCTTGATCTCGGCCTGCATCTTCAGGAATTCATCCTGGATGACCTCGCGGTTGATCGGGTCGATGGCACCGAACGGTTCGTCCATCAGCATGACAGGCGGATCGGCGGCCAGTGCACGGATAACGCCCACACGCTGTTGCTGCCCACCCGACAGCTCTTTCGGGTAGCGTTTCAAGAACAGGTTCGGGTCCAGCCCGACCAGGTCCAGCAGCTCCTTCGCCCGGGATTTGGCTTTGCTTTTTTCCCAACCCAGCAGTTTCGGTACAACGCAAATGTTCTCTTCAATCGTCATATTGGGAAACAGGCCGATTTGCTGGATGACATACCCTATCGAGCGACGTAATTCGACATCGTTCATCGTCGAAGTATCTTCGTCACCAATGAATATCTTGCCCGAAGTTGGCGAGATAAGCCGGTTGATCATCTTCAAGGCCGTTGTCTTGCCGCAACCCGACGGACCCAGAAGAACACAGATTTCACCTGCGGGAACTTCCATGTCAACGTCACGCGCAGCGACAACCTGACCGTTCGGCGTGTCAAAAATCTTGGTGAGTTTTTCAAGACGGATGGTTTTGGTCATTCCGGGTCCTCAGCGTTTCAGACCCGCGGGGGTCAAGCGTTTCTGCAATTTTAGAAGAGCAAAGTCGGCAAGGATGGCCAGCAGCGATACGGCCAGAGCACCGGCAATCAATTGTCTTGGATCAGTCTGGCTGATTCCGCGAGAGATCAGCACACCCAATCCGCCTGCTCCGATATAAGCGGCAATGGCGGCGACACCGATATTCATCACCACCGCGGTTCGTACGCCCGCCATGATGACAGGCAATGCAAGCGGAATTTCCACCTGCCAAAGGCGCTGAGAGGGTGTCATTCCCATCCCCCGCGCCGATTCCCGTAGGGCCGGATCAACGTTGGTGATGGCCGTGTAGGTGTTGCGAATAATTGGCAGCTGTGAATAGAGCAGAATAGCGATGACGGCTGGCAACCAGCCAATCCCCTGACCGATCAGCGACAGGACCGGGATCATCAGACCGAAAAGCGCGATTGACGGTACCGTCACGATGATGGAGGCGACATAAAGCACAGTATCGGCAATACGACGGTTCTGGGTGATGGCGATGCCGATGGGCACGCCGGTGAGAATCGCCAGCCCCACGGCCACGGCCACAATCGAAATATGTTCGATGGCAAGCCCACCGATAAAACCCAGATTGGCAAATATGAACTGAAACGTTTCCAAGCATCCCCCCTACCGGCTGTGCCGAAGATGTCGCACAGGATATTAGGTTGCCGCCACGGAAGCGCTGCATCCAACCGGCAGATTTTTATATCTTGCCGACACGTATGCGGTGCTTGCGCGTCCGAACCGTCAGTGGCGAGGCTCCGCACCAGGCTTTGAAGGCGCGACTGAAATGTGCCTGACTGGAAAAACCGGCGATTTCAGCAATTTCTTCCAGCGAATCGGTCGTCGCCAGCAGTCGGTTATGCGCCCTGTCGAGGCGCAGGTTCAGGTAAAAGCCCGACGGGGTGCTGCCAAGTTCCTTTAAAAATAGTCGTTCAAGCTGTCGTTCAGAGATGTCCACCGTCTCCGCCAGCCTGGCGACACTGACCGGTGCGGAGTGATTTTTCTCCATTATCTTGATCACGCTTTCCAGTCGCTTATCGGTCAGTTTGTATCGCCAACGAAGATCGCTACGCTGCACCTCACTGGAAGGTCGGACTGCACCGTGCAGGAATTGCTCCGCGACATCCGCAGCCGTCGCCTCGCCTTCCCGGGAAATGATCAATTCCAGCATCATGTCCATGGAACTGGCTCCACCAGCCGCAGTATAGATCGTTTTGTCGATGCAGAATAATTCCGAGCTTACGTCTACTTCAGGAAACTTCGCTTTCAGAGTGTCAAACATTTCCCAATGTATGGTCACATGCCGCCCCTCCAACACCCCCGCCGCCGCCAAAAGCAATGTTCCGTTGCTGATTGCGCCGATCATCCGTCCCTGACGGTGCAGCCAACGAAGATGGCTCATCAATTTTTTGTTGCAGAAATTCTCGAGATCCAGGCTGGCCACGATGATGGTAAAATCTGCCTCAGGAGGATCGTTCAGATCGTGGCTGGCCTGAATTTCCAGCCCATTGCCCGCCGGTATTGGCCCCTTTTTCTCACCCAGAACATTCCAGCTGTAGCGGTTCGAACCCAAGAGGCGGTTAACTGAGCGGAGAGGCTCGATCGCTGAACTTAGAGCAAGCAAAGAAAAACCGGGAACAAGAAAATAGGATACGCGGAATTCTCGCGCGTCAACAATTTTTGATGAGCTTCTTGATGTGGACATTTTCTGATGTAAACCCAGCGATCACCCCTGCTTTATAGCTATATGCATATCTGCTGCTAACAAAGTGGATTCAAGCAACCGTACACCTCCAGCATACGCTACAGCGCGTGGTCATTAGGGAGCGGGAACGCCGTCTTTGAGAAGACGGACGGTCGCGCTGGCAAAAGTGCAAGCGGCCAATGCCAGTGCGAAACTGACTTAGGATCCTCTTTTCGGCACTGCAATCACCCACGCGCGCCAATCCGCAAGGCACCCGACGAATTCGCAACGATCTTGATTTTGCGATTTTTACCGATGCACCACCAATAGCTGCAGTGATGATTTACGTGCACCTGCGAAACGAGTGCCATCTCTCCGCCGTGGCGGGTGTTGGCGAACTCTCTGAAGTAGAGAAAACCGGTTTTCATGCTGCGTAACGGCACAGATTTTTACACCACCGCAGAGCGGTGGTTTCTGCCTGCGCATGCAGCGATAATTCGTCACTTCTGCAATGGGCTCGAAGCTGACTTGCGGCAGCGCAGCGTTCGCGTTCAGCGTCAGCCGCGATCCGCCGGTAAGGACGGCCCTGAGGGGTCCTTTATCGCAAGTGCAGCGAACGACCGCGTGACCGCCCTACGTGCCGTTCTGATCCTTTCTGAAAACCCTTTCAGCCCCCTCGATCTCTTCGAAGACCAGTTCGGGCACAACGACTTCCCAATTGGCGCGTTTCAGCAGGTGATGAAAGCGCTCATCGGCATCCTTTTTACGCCAATGTATGATGGCCGCTATCTCGCCGGTGACAAATTTCGTGCCAATCGGTGGCGCGAATGCTTTTGACATCCGCCCAAGGACCCGCCCTCGAAAATCCTCGACCTGCCAGCGCCCCCCAACACTGGAGAGTCTGACTGGCGCGCCGACCTGTGCTTCGGCGATCGCGTCATGAACAATGTGCCGATCACCTTGGCGTCCTGCGAATGATAGGTCGACCATCTTCATTTCGGGCGATTGAAAGAACCGGCGTGGGCCGGGGATTGTCGCCAAGTCGGGCACCACGTGCCGCGTGATCACGGAAGGCGACTCGGTGGGAAGGTATTCGTGATTGTCGTTGCTCATCACGATCAAGTTGCGCCGCGCACGTGTCATGGCGACATAGAACAATCGCCTCGGCGCGTCCTGATCTTCGTTTCGCGAGGGTCTTTCCCAACCACCATCCATGATCACGACATCGTCAAATTCGAGGCCTTTCGCACGATGCGCCGTCAACAATTTGAGGCCGCGCTGCTCGCCCCATGAGTCCTTCGACCATTCAGCAAACCACTCGATCACGTCAGGGGTCGGGAGCGCTTTGCCGTCAACATCACGTGCAAGCTGGCCAAGTCCCTCGCCAATCCGGTCAGTCCAACGGCTTGCGGGTATCGCATTCAGGGTTTCTGTCAGGTCGCCCAAGCTGACCATGGCCCGGGGCCTCTCGCCCAGGCTGCCGATGAACCTCTGCATCTCGCGGGTGCGCCATACACTTGGTAGGTTCTCGTTCGCCATTTCGACAGGAATTCCCTGCGCCTCGGCGAAGTCGCGGACCGGCAGAAGCTTGCGCCAGTCTCGAGAAATGATTGCCGCTCCCTTCCAGCTCCAATCCGGGATCAGTTTTGACAGGCGGATCATCTCATTGAGCGCTGCAAGGGCCTGAGCGTCATTCCCAGCCGGGCAGCTAAGTATTTGGACCCGCCCCTGAGCAACCGGGTCGAGGCTTTCCATGATACCCCCGCTCGGGTCCTTTTGCCGCGATTGGTCGACGGTAATCCCGCGCCCTGTTTTCATACGTTCCCGAGAACCTTCGATCACGGCATTTGCTGCGCTGATGATGTTCTTCGACGAGCGGTAATTGTCGGTTAGAAAGACCGGCTTGGCCGAATAATCCTGTTCGAATTGCCGAATGTGGCGCACCGATGCGCCGGCAAACGCATATATATTCTGGTCATCATCGCCGACCGCGAACAGGCTGATCCGTTGATCGGGGTCGTCTATGCTGCGACCGGCCACCGCAGCGATCAAGGCGTACTCCTCGGGCCCCACGTCTTGATATTCGTCCACGAGAATCCAGCGGAATCCCTGGATCAAGGTCTCTCGCAAGGCTTCAGCCTCGACTTTGTCCAGTCCGTCGCCACGCAAGAGACGTGCCGCATCGGTCAGAAGCGTCTCAAAATCAGGTTCATCGGCGCCTGCGCGTCCGGCGAAACTCGCGCCAACCAACCGCATGGCCAAGGCATGGATGGTCAAGACTGTCACGAAGCGAGCATCATCGCTGATCAGTCGACGCAAGCGTTCCCGGATCTCGGCGGCCGCGTGACGATTGTAGGCGAGCACCAGAATACCGTTGGGGTCCTCGCGCTTGATCCGGACCAGATAGGCGACACGATGGACCAGCACACGTGTCTTGCCAGAGCCCGGCCCCGCGAGCACAAGCACATTGGTCTGTTCGCGGTCGTCACGCACGATCTGCTCTTGAGTCTTGTTGCCCAGATTATCGACGATTTCGGCATAGGATTGTGGCGTCGCTTGCCGTCTGTACTCCGACGTCCGCCCCGGCATCCAAGCCTTCATGAAGTCGTCTTGGTCCATGGCGAAATAGTCATGTGCGAGTTGCTGGGCCTGATCTATATCATCCATGCCTTTGGTTGCGTAAGCCGCCACCACGTGGGTCTGGACGGTCTGTTCGCTGTAATGGTCCTCGAGCGGCGCAAAATGCTGAGAAGTGAAGCCAGCGCCCTTCGGGTTGATGTGCAATGTCATGGCCGAGCGGAACACGGACAATCCCTTGCCCAGAGTCACCACCTGCTGTTCGTGCAGCCACAGAAGCGCCCGGTCCATCAGCTTTGACGGATCGTTGACAGATGCCCGCAATAGCGCATCGCTGTTGATCGCTGCAAGAAGGTCGCCAAGCGTGGTCTCGACGGGAATATCTTTCCCACGCAGGCCGGTCTGAACCTTGTCGATCAAGTATGAAACCAGCCGCTCTGCCGCCTGCCTGCGAATCTGAGCGGTCTGCTCGATTACCTCCCATGATCTTTGCATTCGCACCATGAGACTGCCTTTGGACACCTTGCGCAGGCCGACATTGCCTTTGCCGCCATCCATGTCGCGGCCATCCTGCGCAATCCCACGGAGCAATCCCTCGACAATATCGGGCCGCACCGAAGCGTGTCCCTGCTCCCGTAGGGCCTGCGCCACCGAGGCCAATTGGCAGGGCCAAGCCTCGTTGATGTCCGCGTCTGGCGCTTGCTCTCTAAGGGTCGCAATCAGGTCGGCTTCCAACCGGGATGCCGCTTCGAACCGTTTTGGCGAGGCATTCTCGACGCGCACATGCACGAAGATTGTGATGTTAGTATCATCTTTTGCGATACCCAGGGCCTCGAGATCCGCCAAGGCCTTGCGCACGCCTGACACCGTCAGCCCACTGACCCCGCAAAGCTCGTCCGTGGTGATGCCCTCTTCCTGCGGCGCATTGATGATATGCTGCACAATGGCGGCCAGATCCTCGCGCCTCCGCTCAGTGATCTCGGCGGATGCAAGGATTTCGCGGACCTCCTGCATGCTCCTTACCCGGAGCGAGGCGGGAAACACCTGCACCCGGTTTTCTTCACGGTTCAGAAGGTGCGCCTCTTCGAGCCAGGCGACGGCCGTCTTCACCCGCGTATCGTCGGTATTGCTGTCGCGCTGGAAATCCCGGTCTTTCTCTTCGTGAACGATCTCGCCCGGCGTAGCAACGATCTCACCGCCTTTTCCAGTCCGGGCATCAAGGCGCCGAAGCGCTTTCAGGATCGCACTGATTTCGTGCCGCGCGAGCCGAGATCGCGCGCTGAGGCTGAACTGACGCTCGACGTCTTCTGCATTGAACAGAAGGACGCAGTTTGCGGGCTCGCGGTCCCGCCCGGCGCGCCCCGCCTCTTGAAGGTAGTTTTCCAGCGACCCCGGAACGTCCCCGTGAACCACCAGTCGGATGTCCGGCTTGTCGACCCCCATCCCAAAGGCGTTGGTGGCCGCTATGACGCGCAGATTGCCGACACGGAAGTCCTCTTGGATCTCACGTTTGTCATCGGCGCTAAGGCCCGCATGATACCGTTCAGCGGCGATGCCCTGTTTTTTTAAGAATTCCGCCACGCGCTCGGTGGCGTTTCGGGTAGCACAATAGACGACCGCCCCCGACACACCCTCGCGCGGAAGCTGGGCCTCGATCGTGTCGAGGATATCGGCCATCTTGGTTGCCCGCTGCGTTGCCAGCACCTGGAAGCTCAAGTTCGACCGCGATGCGCCACCGTCGATCAACCTCAGCTCGGACCCCAACCGCTCTTTGAAATGACTGCGGATGTCCTGCACGACGTCCGGCTTTGCCGTTGCGGTCAAGCAAAGCACCGGAGCCGGCTCGTCACCCGAGCTTTCCTTGATAAACCGCGAAACGTAGCGATAGTCGGGTCGGAAATCGTGCCCCCATTTGGACACGTAGTGCGCCTCGTCCAGCACCCACAACCCCACCTCGCGCTGTGCCAGAACTGACCGAACCGTTGTGCTGCGCAGTTGTTCGGGTGAAATCAGCAGAATAGCGGCATCCCCAAGCCGCACCTTGTCGAGCGCATCCTGGCGCTCGGGCAAAGACAACAGCCCGTTAATCGTAACCGCCGAGGAAATTCCGGCCCGCACCAAGCCCTGAACCTGGTCCGCCATAAGCGCCACGAGCGGCGATATGACGACGGTCAAGGCGCCGGTTTTTTCGAACCGGGACAGCGCGGGGATCTGATAGCAGATGGATTTGCCCGTGCCCGTCGGCAGGATGCCCAACAGGTTCTCGCCGTCCATGGCACTCGCCACGATCTTTTCTTGAAGCGGGCGTCCGTCCTCGTCGACCGGTTCCGGGCGGAAACTCGGAAAGCCGAACCAGCGTTCGAGTGCACGGGTGGGATCGTTGTGCTCTGTGCAATAGGCACAGTGCGGATCACGACAATTCGTGTCCCTCAGGTCTTTGACGAGCCGTGCAGCGTCACGGAACTGCGCCCGCACCCAAGGCGGCATGACAGAATCGCCACCTGCGACCGAAATCCAGGCAAGGGCATAGGCCATCGGCCAGCCCAGCCCAGTGTCCGGGAGTCGCTTGAGCACAGCTTCGACCTGCGCGCGGCAGGAGACCTCTTTTAGCAGCGTCTGAATGGCCCTGTGCGCGTCCGCTTCAGTCGGGATGGACGCCCCCCGCACGTCGCTGAACAACCGATCAAACCCGTCGCTACCGGGCCCTCGGCAGCAAAGCCAGTGATAGGCCATCATCGTCTCTGGCGACAACGTATTCAGCGATGCGAAGGCGTCGATCTGGTTGCGAAGGACCTCGAACACAAGACGCGCGTCGAACTCGGGATCATTGACATGACCAGTTTGAAGCCGCCCATCGCGGTAGTGTTTCACCAAGTGATGATAGGGATTGCGCGGGAACGCCAAGGGATTCAGCCACAGCGTGTCAACCGGCCCGTCCGCGAGCTTTGCGAAGCGCGGCGATGCCGCCATGAGATACGGCAGGTCATGGCGCAGAATATTGTGCCCAATGACATGTGCAAAGCCGGCGCAAAACAGGTCGAGTTTTTCAAGCGCGGCCCTCAAGTCACCTTTCCGATGAACAATCCCCTCTTCATCGCCTTCCGGCACGGCTGCAAAGGCGAATATCTTGGCTTCCCTGGGATCGACCTCCAGATCTATCGACAGACAGCGCGACAAGAACTTGGATTGTTCCCGCGGCATTTGAATACTGTTAATTCCCTGCGTATCAGCCTTTGGCTTTTCAGGCTGCTTTGGTCGGCTACGGGCAAGGGCTTTCGATATCCCGCGGGAAATTATGTTTTTCATAATGGCACGTTAGTATTTATTTCCACGGAGCGGAATCTTCGGCAGCCATTTGACCAAAAATGTTCTCCCGATGCCATGCCAGATTTGCGGGGTGCGGCCAGTTCCTCTTTTCTTCGGGCTTCCAGATCTTTCCATCCGGACCTAACAGCCGGTCGACGACATCGCCCGGCACCTTGTTGCGAGACACGAGGATTGTTTCGTTGTCATCGGCGACCGAGATCAGCCCACGATCGAACATCCAATGCAATGTACCTGACAGCGCCAGCCCGTTTCTCACGGAATCGCTGCCCTTGTGTTCGACGGGACGGATATGGGCTGCTTGCACCTCCGGGCGCCCTCCGCCGTTTCTGAGCATCAGCCCGGACATGGCGCAGCGGTAGTCGTAAGCCTCGCGCACCTTCCGACGGAACGCGACGTCCCGGTATGGGCGCCGTATGAGACGTTCCAGAACCGGTCGCTCGAAAATCGCCGCCTCCTCGGCCACCTCAGAGCCCTCCGGATCGTATCGTGTCGCCTCTTGCCTCTCGAGGTCTTCAGGAAGCCCCAATCGCACGATCCGAGCGAAATCATCATCCGGGAGTCGCCGAACCGCGAGCTGCACGGCCCCACCCTTCTTCGGGGTTCCATCTGGCTCCGTGAGTGCCTTTTCCATTGGGCTGCCGTCGATCAGCCTTGGAACTTCAGAATCGAGCGGCAGGAAGCTGCCCGGCTCAATCATGGCGAGGAAGCGACCCTCAACTCCGGGCTTTGGGATTACCTGCTCGATCTTCGCAACCGCGAAATACCCACGCGGCCCAGCCTTTACTGGCTCATAGTAAATGACCCAGTCGCCCACGGCTTCCTGGACAGCCCTGAGGTAGCTGCGCGGAAAGTCGTAGACGACGTCAGGTTCGTCGTCGTAAATAGAGTCCGCCTTGTGTAGCAGCACGAGCTTTGTCATGCTCCCAGAGAATACGACCCTGGGCAGAATGCAAGCGATCAAACGCTGTAAATCACCAAAAGCCGGTTTACAGCGCACCAGCTAATTTATTGATAATGCGTGACGTAGAATGCACCACCTTTAGAAAAACTCCAATGAAATCAGGAACCGAATGCGACTTGGATTCCCGACCACACATTCGTTGGCACCAGCCGCGAAGACGGGTAACTCTTGGCGCTTCTCGCCAACGGCCGCATGCTACCGGTCTCCCGCTCATAAGCGCCGCAGGTTCGGCGCATGCGACCGATGCCGATCGGCCGTGAGCTCTTCCCCAAACGGCCCAAAGCTGCCGTCCACTCGGGATGTCGGATGCTGTGATGCGGCCCGTGAAACCTGCCATTTGCTGCGACCGCAAAGTCTATTACTCTGAGAAATCCCTATCTGCGGGACGAAACACCATTTCGCTGCGTTTGCGCCAATGGCTGTTCGCAGGTCACGAAGGCTTGCTGACGGAAAAGCTAAATCGGCCAGTTGAAAAGAAGTGCTCACCTCGCGCATTTAGGGATGTCTGTTCATCCGCCCAAGCCTGAAGCTCATCGTCTGGCACGGTCTTCTGTCCGCTGACATAGGCCACGATGAATGGCACAATCCCCTCTCCGTAACAGCCGTCATACCGGTCGACATTTACGATAGAGAAATAGCTTACATCATCCACGGAGAGCCCCGCCTTTCGGAGGCGAGCGGTAAGAGTGCGGGGCAATTTACTGTCGGCGCAGTGAGGGGCAAACGCTTTAAGCACCTTCTCCATTCGATCAGGATGCTCGCTGTGCCAGCAGACGCCTTCCCAATCAGTGGCGAGAATCAGGCCACGCCCCCCCGGCTTGAGTACCCGATGAACTTCAGATGAAAACGCTTCAATATCTGGGACATACTCAGCTACCTGTGTGCTGACGACGACATCAAAAAAGTTGTCGTCAAACGGGAGCTCAGATGCATCAGCGCATTGGTAGCTGAGCCACTCGCGCTGACTTCTTCGACTGGCGCGATCAACCATTTGTTTGGAGATGTCGACGCCAACCACTTTCCCGTCTGGACCAGTTTGATCAGCAATTGCAGCGGCAAGAAATCCTGGTCCGCTCCCGATATCTAGGACGCGTTCTCCCACTTGGACCGCAATCCTCCGAAGCGTGTCACTGCGTTGCGCAAGGACGTCCGGCCCAAGGTATACTGCCTCTAAACGTTTTGCAGCTGCCTCGTCGTATTCCATGCCCATAGAACCATCCCTCCGTCATGGATCTACGTTAGCATCAATTTTTCCACTGAAGAAACAGGCTGGTGACCAAGGCAATTTGCAGTCGCGCCGTCTTGCAGACATTCGTGAGTAGCGCAGCTTTCGACACTCCGGGCTCAGAGCGGCCATTTTCCGCATTGCCGCATCCGCGTCAATTCCATTGGCCTTGGCCGTCACTCCCGGCCCTTAACAGTCATTCATGCTGTCGAACGCGAATGTCGGTTTGGCATGCAGTAATTCGGTCGTGAACAGCTTTGAAAGCATGCGCGTCAGGGAACGGTCTTGCTGTTGGGCGCTGGCGTCGATGCGAAGCATGGTAGTCATGGTTTTCTCCTATGTGAGTAGGAGCGATGTATCCCCTGCCGGTTGCCGCAAAAGCGGGGCGACCCGGGCATATGCGCGAGCCGCCGTAGTTTTCTGGTTGGCTGGATCAGAGATCGTTCACCGGGGTGTTGACGATACCGGGCCATTTGGCTTTGGCACCCGCGATAACCGCCTCCGGATCTTCGCGGTATTTCGCCAGAATCGCGGCGTTCACGAAGAGATAGAGCTTGCCATCGACGATATCGACATAGCGGACATCACCATCGAGTTTCTTTCCGACGAAGACGCCAAAGGCGCAGAAGCCGCCGAATTGAGGCAGGTAGCTTGTCGGATTCACTTCGAACGCCTGCTTTGTCGCCGCAGAGGCGAAGTAGTAGTCGATGCCGTCATGGCTCGCGGTGAGTGAGGCGTCGCCGGTCAACGGTCTTTGGTCGCCGAACATCGACACCGGGTCGACCCCGTGCAGGCCCAGCGGTTGCCCCGCGAGGGTATGGCCGTTGACGACGTTGTATTCGTCGGCGGCATACGCCCATGTCGCGAAGGTGAACGTGACAGCCGAGGCGACCGTGAGGATGGCTACCCAGTTCGCGATGTCCTTGATGAGTTGGGGTTTCATTGTAAGTTTCCTTCAGGGTTGATTGTATAAATTGGTATGGGGACGAAAGCTCAGCTTGCCGCGGCGATGCGTTTCACGGCGTCGTCCGTCCACCAAACGCCGTTGGCGACCATGCGGAAATTGATGAGAGCGGCGAGATAGCCATCGCCCTCGGGCACCTTGGCGCCTGCCGTCGCATCGCGCACCACGGCGACTTCGTAGCCAAGCTCAAGCAGGTCATAGAGGTGCGCCTGGGTGCAGAGGTTGGCGGACATGCCCGCCAGGATGACCTTGTCGATGCCGCGCTTGCGCATCTGCAAGTTCAGGTCGTTCTGCGCCGGGCTGTAGACCTTGTGGGGCGAACAGACGATGGTTTCGCCGTCCTCGATGTATTTCTTGTACTGCGGCATCCAGTCGGCGCCGGAGCCTTCGAAGTTGTCGAGGTTGAGCGGACCGAGACGGTCGAACATGCCGATCGAGTGCATGGTCTTTTCCAGCGTGCCCTCGAAATGCCATTCATGATCGTGTGGGTAATAGTAGTGGGGCGAGATGAACACCGGCATGCCAGCCGCCTTGGCGGCGGCGAACAGACGCTCGATATTGTCCACCGTGCCCTGCTCGGTCACGCTTTCGCCGACGACGCCCCAGGTGACGCCATCCTCGGACAGAAAGTCGATCTGCGGGTCGGTGACGACGAGCGCGGTGCGGCCGGGGTCGATCTCCATGTCGATCTGCGGCAGCCCCCGTGTCTCGGGGTCGGCGTAATAGGCGCGGGCCTCGTCGGTGGCCGCCGTGGCGGCACCGCCGGTGAAAGCCGCGGCCCCTGCGGCGGCCCCAGCTGCAGCCCCGGCAAGAACCCGGCGGCGGGCAAGGTCGACATGCTCTTGCGTAATCCCGCAGCCGCAGTCGTGGTTTTGATCGTGTGTCATGGTCAGTCTCCTGTTCAGGGGTGAGGACAGCGCGGCGGCATTGCCGCGATGCCAGGTTGGCGGGATCACACCGACCGCATCAGGAGACAGCTGTCACCTGGTCGCGGTCGTGGGTCACGCCGCGGGCGAGAGGGAGCGATGTCCGCTTTCCTTCGGGATCGGCACCCTCGCGAGGGGTACCGAAATCGGGGTCAGTCGGCCGGAAATTTGGTCAATGCGAGGGTGCAGGCGGCTGTTTTCATCGACGCGTGCTGGTCGGGGGCGGCCTTGGCGGCCTCCTCTATCCGGGCTCGATCGGGTTCCGTCATGGCCGACGGGATCGCGATGTTGCCGACGGTAATAGCCATGGCCAGGGCCGAGATGAGAAGCGAGTTTCTGTCTTTCATTTTAATGATCCACTTCGTGGCTTGAAATTCGGGCCTGCGCCCTTGGGTTTGATCCTTCCGGTCAGGTCGGGGAAATCCCGGCCTTGGTCAGTTGTCCTTCGAGTGCTTCGATGGGTGCAGATTGCCTGAAACAAGACGGTCTGGTATCGGCCAGACCTGCCACGGTTTTGGCCTAACCTGCCAACATGTATGGCACCGAAAATTCAGCGCGCTCAGCCGGGGCGCGTTCTTCCGAATGCAATTGCGAGACATGCGAACGGCCCGAGTTTGATGACAACCCGGGCCGAAAACCCTAGTGAACCACCGTCGATGCGGCGGGGTTCTTTCAAAGTTCAGGCGGCGATGATCCGGGTCGTGCCGGACACCCGGATGCCCTCGCCGGGGGTCGCGCCTATCTCGGCACGCAGCAAGGACATCGACCCCATGTCTTCGCCCTGAACGATGTCGATCGCGCCGCCATGTGGCCAACCGATGTCGCGCAGGTAACCCGATAGCGCCGCCGCGGCGGCACCGGTGGCCGGATATTCCAAAATGCCACCGACGGCGAAGGCATTGCGGCTGTGAAACCACCGGTGCGTCTCTGCCCAGACGAGATTGATGGTGGTCAAGCCGTGTTTCAGCATGAGGGAAGCGCCCTGCTCCAGATCGTAGGTCATGCGCGCCAGCGTTGACCTGTCCTTAAGGGCAGGGATCAGGTGATCATTGCCGGCATGCGCCAGCGCCGACGGCAAGACTGGGTCGAGGTCGGACAGCGACAGTCCGAACAGATCGAGTGCGGCCCGAAGCAATTCAGGAGCCGGAACCTTGCTTCGCGTCGGAGGCGAGGTCAACGTCCCGCGGGTCATGTCTCCGGAACGAACCGCCTCGACCCTGATGTGGCCCGTGTTGAGCCGCAACGGGAAAATGCCGTCCCCCTGCCGCTCGGCCAGTACGCTTCCAAGTGCGATGGTGGCATGACCGCAAAAGGCGACCTCGGCTTCTGGAGAAAAGTACCGGACACGCCACCCGTCGCCCTCGGGCGCGGCGAACACGGTTTCGGAATAGCCGATGCTCACGGCGATACTCTGCATCTCTGGCTCCGGCGGGAATGACTTGGCGACGACGACGCCCGCCGGATTGCCTCCTGCCTCGCCATTCGCAAAAGCCGCGAGCCGCGAGCCGCAGAACTTCCATGTCTGACTGGCTTTCCATCTTTATGATCCTATGCGTTAGCAACAGGGTTCCGCAGGCGCTCTGCGTTGGGGCGGCTATCCGCGGCCCGGGCGTTCTGCATGCGGATACACAGAGCATGACGTCAATATTGGCCCAAACTGCCATTCGTCTGGTCCGCCGCAAGCGAGGTGCGGCCAGAGTGTCATCCGCCAGCTGTGCGCCGAAATTGCGCCGGGGCCTGCCCGACCCAGCGCTTGAAAGCTCGGCTGAAGGTGCTTTGCTCGGAAAAGCCTGTCAGAAAGGCGACCTCAGCGATGGATACCGTGTTATCGCGCAGCAGTTGCTGTGCGAGAGCAGACTGTGCCCGCCCGATCACGTCGCGGAAGGTCAGGCCTTCTTCGGCGAGGCGGCGATAGAGTGTGCGTTCGCTCATGCCCATGTCGCGGGCGATGACCGCAGCCTGAGGCAGGCCATTGCTCAGTGTCGGGGTCAGCCGGTGCACCAAGGTATTGCCGAGAGACGCGTCTTCCCTAAGCGAGGCAAACTCGGTCTCAAGGTGCCCGGTCAGAAAGTCCGAGACGGACGCGTCCCCGAGGCGGTTGCACAGACCGAGCATCTCGGGCTGCATCGCGATCGCGTCCCGGGCGGCTTCAAAGTGCACCGGACACCCCAGCAGCTCCTCATAGCGCGCCGGGTCGGAGCGGCAGGAATGGCGGAACGACACGAATTCCAGCGCGAGATCCGGCCCCACAAAGCGGCGCATGTTCCGTGCAAAGCCCGCAAGTGCACCTTCATTGCGGAACTCCAGCGTGGCGTTGTGTACCGTTTGCGGTTCGAATACAAAAAAGGCCGGATTGCCGGTCTCGTCGAGTTGGTAAACTGCCGTGTCGGTCACCAGCCGGTAATATCTTTCTACGCGCTGAAGCGACTGCCTAAGCGTCGGCGCTGTCTTGATTGCGAGCCCGAGGACGCCAAGGTGGTCGGTCTCCACGAGATCCGCGTAGGCGTCCAACAGTGCCACGTCGTCGCCATGGACGTCGCGTATACACCCGAGGATATCGAAATAGTCAGTGTCCTTCAGCCGTTCGTTCTCCGGAGGACGGAAGCGCCGCACGATGGTACCGTTCGCGAGCAAGGCTCCCTCGCTTGTAAGCGTCATTCCGGCCGCTTCGGCCATCACGCGCGCAAATGCATGTGTCACGTTCGGCATGACGCACGATGCTACAGCAACAGAAGGCGCAGAACCAGCCATAAACAAAGCCGTAGGCGATGAGGAGCTACTCTTGGAGCGCATCGGCTTTTTTGTTGGCCGCAGTGTCTTTCAAGCGGTTTTGCAGTTGCTTGATGTGCGCATTCAGCCGTCCAATTTCGTGGTCCCATTCTGCATCGGTCAGATGGATCGGAATATGCAGCGGCCAGTTCCAATCGAACGCATCGACATGAATGACAATTCCGCGCTCGGCTTTCGGACCGTCGTTGATCCACAGCAGACCGATTACATCGGGGTCTTCCGTGATCATGGCGTGCCCGAGCAGTTTCAGGCGTTTCTGACGGACGTAATCGACGGCGATCAGCGATATCCGGTCGTCATGGCGCAGATTGCCGAGGCTGATGTATTGCCGGTTCCCTCGGTAGTCGGAATATCCGATTGTTCGGACATCAATGACCTTCAGGAAGCCCGGGGCACCGCCACGAAACGGAACGTAGGGCCAGCCGGTCTCCGAGGTTGTGGCTTGGAAAAAACCATCGCGGGCGGTCAGAAACTCCGCTTCGCGAGCGGTCAGAACCGCGCCGCCCTGGCGCTCGGGTGACAGGACGCGGACATAGGCGTCCGCCGACCCGAAGCGACGCTGCTCTTCGCGCACGTCGGGCGTATAAGCAATCTGGGCATAAGCATTGGACATGGCGTGCCTCCTAAAGCCCGAGTTCGGTGAGACCGGGATGCCCGTCAGGCCGAACGCCGGTACCCCAATGGAAAAGCCGCTCGGCCTCAGTGATGGGCAGGTCGTTGATCGACGCGATCCGGCGCTGCATCAGGCCATCGATGTCGAATTCCCAGTTCTCGTTTCCGTAGGCGCGGAACCACGCACAGCTGCGGTCGCGGTATTCATAGGCAAAGCGCACGGCAATCCGGTTGGCGGAGAAGGCCCAGAGTTCGTTGATAAGCCGGTAGCCCATCTCGCGCGCCCATTTGCGGGTGAGAAACTCGACGACCCGGGCGCGTCCATGAAAGATGTCCGACCGGTTCCGCCACTGGCTGTCGGGTGTATAAGCCAGCGAGACTCTTTCCGGGTCACGGCCGTTCCAGGCGTCTTCCGCCAGTCGAACCTTGGTCCGGCCAGAGATTTCATCGAAAGGTGGCACTGGCGGGCGTGTCATGTCTTGTACCTTTTTTGGCAGGTTGAAGTGTGCCCCGGGCGCTCAGGGAGCGATAGCTTGCGGCCGGGGCGTTAGGGAGATCGGACTCACATCAGGATCTTGCAGGTTTCCTCGTGTTGAGCTTGTGAAGCGCTGCACACACCGCGGAACGAACTGAAGATTTGAAACGAGGCATGGTGTCGTCTCCCGATTGCTGTGCCTTCACCCTATGGCACTTGCCCACTTCCGTATTGGCTCGGCCTGTCATGCATTTGGCGAAGTCTGCCAAAAGACACCGCAAACGGCCTCGCTTAAGCGTATAATACCTATCATTCATATTCAGAGAATTCGCGTTGATGACCCGGGGTCTGGATCGACGAGCGATGGCCGGACCCAATTGCAGAAGCGCGAAACTCGTGCGGATTGACACAGCACACCGGAGATTTGCTCGGGTACAAAACGGCGTGCAGACTTGGCAGAAGCTGTGCTACTTTTCCACCGAGGTGGAACCATGGCAACCGAAACCATTATCAACGCAGCTGTTCCCATAGCGGTTTTCATAATGATGTTTGCGCTCGGAACAGGGTTAACGTTCAAGGATTTCCGCCGCGCCTTGGAAAGACCCAAGGCACTATTACTCGGCCTCTCGACCCAGATCGTGGCAGTCCCCATCATGGGGGTGCTGTTTGTCTCTATGCAGACCCTCGATGCCGAGATCGCGCTCGGCATCGTAATCCTTGCACTTTGCCCAGGCGGAGCAATGAGCAATGTGCTGACGCGGATCGCCGGGGGCGATGTTGCCTTGTCAGTCTCTCTGACCGCCGTGACAAATCTTCTATCGGTTGCGACGCTGCCAATCCTGGCGCTGATGGCAGTAAGCTACTTTCTGGGAAATTACGTCGATCAGATTGATATTCAGGAGGTCACGAAGCGCGTCATACTTGTTGTAACGATTCCGGTCATACTGGGCACGCTTTTGCGGCATTTCGCGCCGGGTGTGATCTTGCGACAGGAAAAGAGAATTTTCCGCCTTTCGCTGGCCGTCTTCATCCTGATTATCGGGTGGGCTATGGTCGAAAGCAGCAAAACCCTCTACGCAGGTCTTTTCCTAATCGGATGGCAACTTGCCGTTCTGATCGTTCTCCTGACAGGCTTGGGGTTTTTCGTAGGAACCTTGTTTGGGACTTCATCGTCTCAGCGAACGACCCTGGCCCTCGAAACCGGCGTCCAGAACAGCGGGTTGGGCCTTGCAGCCGCAGCGATGCTCTCGGTTGATCCGGCGAGCTTTCCCGTTTCTGCGGTGCCTTCAGTGGTCTATTCGGCGCTCATCTATACTTTTTTGTTTCCCGTCGTTCTCTGGCTTTCGTATCGCAAGCAAAGATCCTACATCTCTAAAACAACAGGGTAATAATCGACCAAACACATACAAATCTGCGTTCATTGTCACTCTTTTTGGGATACGGCGATTGGTACTTCGCTGCTCTGAGCGTTACGGACAAAAGAGGGCTGACGGTGTCACTGCGGTCGCGCGGGAGACATTGGAAGGCTGCAACGTGCGCTTGCGCAGCCGCCGCGCGACTTCACCGATTTTGCCAGAAATGCCGCGGATGCAGGGGCCTGGGCGGTCGCAGCATGATCCACGTCCGGTTGCCGCGTGGTACGCTTGCTGTCCACCTTGGTTTTCTCAAGAGAGTGCCGCCGATATTACGGGCGCCAAAGCGCCCAGGATCAGCGCAACTGATCTCGCGTGCATCTAAGTAAGCGATGGTGGTTCAAGTTGTGATGTCAGACAACTTTGCAGATTTCACGCAGTTCGAAAGTGAAAAGGGCGATTACCACTTACGCATTAGAAAGTTCGCTTTTGGTCCCTCTGCAAGGCTCTTTTGCAGGTGCCGCGAACTTCTGCTTCCCGCCCTTCGTGTCGAGGCACAGCGTCATGCTGCGCCCTGCGCGAACGGCTGGTCAGGGCCGACAATTTCGAGAATGGTGACCCGGATCGGGCCGGTGCTGCATTGTATCCGAGGTTGCCAGGGGCGCAATCAGACCATGCTTGCGTGTGGTTCGCACAGAATTGATAGCAGTTCGGACAACTTCTCACTCTCGTTTGCATTGAGCTTAATGCCGACGAGCCTCATTAAGGCGGCCGAGTAAACCTCCCACATATCGCGCCGGAGCTGGCGGCCGATTTTTGTCAGTACAACAACGTGCCCGCGACCATCGCCCGCACAGGGCCTCCTCTCCACGGCACCGGCTTTCTCAAGGCGGCTCAGTAGCCGCGATGTATAGTATTGTGGCAGAAGCAAACGATCTTTGAGATCAAACGGACGAATGCCAGCTTCCCCCTCTCGGCCGATTTCCAAAAGTACATCGTACCATGAAAGTTCAGGCAGGCCTGCAATTCTCAGATCGTTTTCAACGGCTTCGAGCAGGCGACGGCTCACAGATACCAGGGCCGTCCAAGCTGCGATTGTGTGTTCCGGTACATCCATGAAGGGGGATATACCACATAGATGCACATGCATCAAGATTGACGGATCGCATTGTGTGAGCTATATGAATGCAATCGCATCTATATGGAGCACTATTCATGAGACCGCAAAATCAGGCAGATTATGCAGCGTTCGCCCAGCGAGGGGCCCTGGAAACCACGTTCCTTGCGCACGGCCTTAATTTGAAACCATTCGCTTTCACTCTGCCATGCACATCGGAGTTCTTCGTGCCCCCTGGCCTGCCAGGAAGGATAGCCAATGCCGTTTTCGGGGTCAAAGCAGGCACCGGATGGATGTTTGGGTATCCCGACGGTGGTTGTGAGTACCCTGCCTACCTGACGGTTCTTGCACTTCTCCAAGCACTTATCAGAGACGGGGCCCCGTCACTCTCGCCCTATACTTCACGTCCCACGCTTCTGTTCAAAGAGGGGATTCCAGCATGACCCTGCATGTCATAAGCCACGCTCTCTGCCCCTATGCGCAAAGAGCAGCCATCGCGCTTGCGGAAAAACGTGTCCCGTTCAGGCGAACTGACATCGACCTTTCGAAAAAGCCCGGATGGTTTCTTGAAATTTCACCGCTTGGGAAGACTCCAGTGCTTGTCGTCGGGGACGGACGAGCGATATTCGAGTCTGCCGTCATCTTGGAATACATCGAGGAAACGCTCCCTTGCCCAATGCATCCCGCAGACCCGTTTGAACGCGCGATGCATCGAGGTTGGATGGAATACGGTTCGGCAATCCTTAACGATATCGCAGGGCTGTACTCGGCAAAGGATGTCGACGCATATGACGGAAAGCTCAGCGCGCTAAGGGCGAAATTTGAACGTCTTGAGACATTGATCGGGGAAGGTCCGTGGTTTTCCGGCGACGCCTTCAGTCACGTGGATACGGTCTTTGGCCCGATCTTTCGTTACTTCGATACCTTCGAAAAAATAGGTGACATTAAGACGTTGAAGGGCCTGAGCAAGGTCCAGGAGTGGCGGTCGCATCTATCCGAGCGTCAATCGGTTCGCTCTGCTGTTTCGGTCGATTATCCCGCGCGCCTTGAGGAATTCATCAAGAAGCGTGGCGGCGTCATGGCTCGCGCGATACCAGCTTGCTGAACACCGATGGGCAGGTGACGGCTGTAGCCTGATAGGAAGCTGGTTTACTGCTCAGGTTCAAACTTCGCCGTTGATACCTCACCCGTAAAGCCAATGTGCTTCCCAACAGCAGAAAAATGAGAATACGCGGTGAAAGAACTAGGCGAATACGTTGCCGCATCCGAAAGGGAATGAACCGATATTAACCGGAAAACTAGGGAATTTCGGGGCTATTCTGGCCCCACTAAGCGGCGCGCGGGCTAACGCCCGTTTGCGGAATTCACGGCTCTGCGCAGCTGTCCCCCAGCGACTCCAGTGCCACGCCGCAGCTACACTGAACCGGTCATTCGACATCGGGTGCAGCAATTTCAGGCGTCGAACGTCGCGTCTGCGGGACAGAGCGGACATCTTCAGCGGCAGTCGCTGTCAGGTACCAGTGATGTCTCTTCTAAGCTTCAACCAGATCATAGTGTTTGATTGTTCTGCTCTCGACTAATTCGGCTTCCGCTGGATCGATATGTGGGCTCGCGAAATCCTCCCCAACGAAAGCTTTCAGCGCATCAAGACTTTCCCAGACCATCACAAAGCTGAATTCCCGAGGGCTTTCCTTTCGCGGGGCTCCCGGAAGAACATTCACAATCCCTTTGGTGCCTTTCATTAGCGGAATAGCCGTTTCATAGAAAAATGTGCCAAACTCCTTCTCTTTACCTGGTCTGGCAACAACTTGGAATATTCGCATGATCATTTGCATCTCCCTCCGGCCATTGTCCGTGACAGTTTAGCACAGACAATTTCTTATGTCCGCTCAGGGCCCAGAACGGTCATTCGCCACAGATTGAACGAAGGGCCGCTTGTCTAATTGGGCGTTTGGGGCAATCTCGTTTCCATCGTTTCTTGGGATCATTGTCGCTCATCCGGGTCACGCTTATCTTCGCAGTCTGGGTGATGCCGCGTGGGGCACCGCTGCACGCATGTGGCGGATTGGCAGTGGAGCACCGTCATCAGGCGCATGCAGACCTCATCCTGACTGGCCCCGCGCTTGACCCGCCGATCAAGCTCTAAAAGTGTTGATACAGAACCAACCGGGCGTCGAGCAGCGGCAGCATGGCATGGGCCAGAACCTCATCCACTTCCATCATCGGTCGGACAACACCGTCAAAGCTGCCATGCTTCACCGTCTTGGGCAGCCGCATGCCAAATATCTTCAGCAGACCGCGCACCTTATTGGCGAGATCAATGGTTTTGCTCAACAATGCCTTCCGTGTGCGCAGAAGATCCCAAACTGTGAACCAGCATGCAAGATTGCCCCCTGTATTGGGGTAATCGGCGTCCAAAAGTGCCCCCTGATAATTCGTTTCAAAAGCTTCCTCAAAGGATTGAGGGAGCGAATTGGGGATGTTGGTTGTGGAAACGATTTAGAAGATCAGGCGGGCGTAATTTATCCAGGTGAAGTCGATCCAGCAGGTCTGCCGTGAGCTGCGGGTATCGCGGAACACGGTGCGCAAGATGGTGCGGTCGGGTGCGACGGAGTTCAGCTATGACCGTTCGACGCAGCCGCGGCCAAAGATTGATCCGTGGCGTTCCGACCTGGACGAGATGCTTGCCGAAAACGAGCGGCAGCCAAAACGTCTGCGCCTGTTGTCCGGATTTACGAGGAACTACGTAGCCGCGGCTATGACGGCAGTTACGATGCGGTTCGCCGATATGCGACCAGTTGGTCGAAAGCGACGCGGGAGGCATCGGCTGCTGCCTATGTTCCGCTGAGCTTCAATCCCGGCGAGGCCTACCAGTTCGACTGGAGCCACGAGGTTGCTCTGATCGTTGGCGTGACCACGACCGTCAAGGTCGCGCATGGGGTGACGACAGAGTTGTCCGGTCATTCCCACTGCGCGGCAGCCTTTGCTAAACGTTCGGGCTTTGTCGCCGACACGAAGAGAAGGCAACAATCGCACCTACCATGTGGCCTGCGCCTCCATGGCCACCGGGCCGCCAGCGGCGGCGGTCCAGAGTTTGAGGCCGTCACCGTCGGGGCTTGCGTTCAGGCTGAAATTGGTGTTGTCGAAGATCGGCAAAAGCGAGCGGAACGTGAACCTGGCGGGCGTCCGGCCCTTCAGATCGGCGGCGAGTTGACACAGCATCGTCGCCTGCATCGGCCCATGCACCACCAAACCGGGATAGCCTTCGGTTTCGATGCAAAACGGCTTGTCATAGTGAATACGATGACCGTTGAAGGTAAGCGCCGAGTAGCGAAACAGCAGCGTCGGATGGGGCACGATCACCCGCGTGCTTTCCCCCGCTCTAGCCGGTGCAGGCCCCGCCTTGGCCGGTTCATCGGCTGCGGCGGTCGGAATATCGCGGTAAACGATATCCTGGCGTTCGCTCAGGACCGGGCGGCCATCGGCGGTGACCTCATGCCGGACTGTCACGAAACACAGCGCGCCAGAGCGCCCCTGCTTCATTTGCACGTCTGTAATTGTCGACCGGCGGATGACCTCTTGCCCGATATGTATCGGGTCGTGGAAGGTGAATGCCCCCCCGGCCCACATCCGACGCGGCAGTGGCACCGGTGGTAGAAACCCACCAAGTTCCGGGTGGCCGTCGCGGCCCAGTTCCGCCATCGGCGCGATGGGCTGGGCAAGACAGAGATGGATCAGGAGTGGCGCCGCGTCGCCTGGTGCCGTGCCGGAGGTGCGGTCGAAGGTGGCATTGAACTGGCGGACCAACCTGGGCGACAAGACTTCGCTGTCGGTTTGCACACGCCCGATCCAGTCTTGCAGGTACGTGATATCGATGTCCATTTTCTCTCCTACAGGGGGTGCAGTCCGGGGATGGCGCCATAGCTCCGGTCTTCGCCGAGGAAGCGTGCGCCGGGGGCGGGTAAGCTGACCGGGCCGTTCGGGCTTTCGACTGTGATGCGGCGCAGCTGCGGGTGTGCCGACAGCCCGGCCATGTCGTTCACAGTGGCCAGTGCGATACCTGTCTCTGACAGGCGGGCGATTGCGGTCTCTCCGTCCAGACGGTTGAAAGCCGCGGCAACAAGGGCGTCCGTTTCGACCCGATTGTTGACCCGCGCGACGTTCGTCGCAAATCGCGGATCGCTTGCAAGCGCCTCGTTACCGATGAAATCCCGGCAGAGCATCGCCCATTCCCGGTCGCTCTGGATTGAAATGAGTATTGGCGCGCCCGACTTTGGTTGGAACACGCCATAAGGGGCGATCGAAGGATGGGCGAGGCCGATGCGCTTGGGGCTCTTGCCGCCCTCGTGGTTCAGGAGCGGCACCGTCAGCCAATCGGCCATCACGTCGAACATCGAAACCGAAATCACGGCCCCTTGCCCTGTTACACCGCGGCGGATCAGTGCCTCGAGGATCGCAGAATAGGCGGTCGCCCCGGTCGCTATGTCAACAATGGAGATGCCGACGCGGGCAGGTTCGGACGGCCCGCCGGTTATAGAGCACAATCCGCTTTCGGCCTGAATCAACAGGTCATAGGCTTTTCGGTCGGCCATCGGGCCGTCCTCTCCGAAACCGCAGACAGAGCAATAGATCAGCCCCGGATAGTCGCCCTGCAACTGATCGGTCCCGAAACCCAGCTTCGTCATGGCGCCGGGCTTGAGATTTTGAATCAGCACATCGGCCTCTGCCAACAGCTCCCTCAAGGTGGCCTTGCCAGTGTCGGAGGCCAGGTCAAGTGTCACGCTTTCCTTGCCACGGTTGAGCCAGACAAAATAGCTCGACTGGCCTTTTGCAACGTCGTCGTAGCCTCGGGCAAAATCGCCCTCGGGGCGTTCGACCTTGATCACCCGCGCCCCGGCATCGGCAAGCCGTGACGACGCGAACGGCGCGGCAACCGCCTGTTCGATGGCGATGACGGTCAGGCCTTCGAGCGGCAGCATCAGAACGACCTCGGCATATTCAGGATATGCTCGGCGACGTAGGACAGGATCAGGTTCGTGGAGATGGGCGCCACCTGGTAAAGCCGTGTCTCGCGGAACTTGCGCTCGACGTCGTATTCGTTGGCGAAACCAAAGCCGCCGTGGAACTGGATACAGGCATTCGCGGCCTCCCAGGATGCCTTTGCCGCCAGGTACTTGGACATGTTGGCCTCGGCCCCGCAGGGCAAGCCAGCATCGTAGAGCGCGCAGGCTTTCCAGCGCATCAGGTTCGCCGCCTCGACTTCGATAAAGGCTTCGGCGATCGGGAACTGGACGCCCTGGTTCTGACCGATGGGGCGACCGAAGACCTGCCGCTCACTGACATAGGCGGTGACCTTGTCGGTGAACCAATAACCGTCGCCAATGCATTCGGCGGCGATCAGCGTGCGCTCGGCATTAAGCCCGGTCAGGATGTACTTGAAGCCTTTGCCTTCCTCGCCAATCAGGTTTTCTTCAGGGATTTCCAGATTGTCGAAGAACAGCTCGTTGGTCTCGTGGTTGACCATGTTGGCGATGGGTTTGACCTCCATGCCGTTCTTCATCGCGTCCTTGATGTCGACGAGGAAAATCGACAACCCCTCGGATTTCTTCCTGACCTCGGAAATCGGCGTGGTCCGGGCCAGAAGGATCATGAAATCCGAGTGCTGCACTCGGGAAATCCAGACCTTTTGCCCGTTCACCACATAGCGGTCGCCTTTCTTGACCGCGGTGGTCTTGATCTTGGTGGTATCGGTGCCCGTTGTCGGCTCGGTCACGCCCATCGACTGGATGCGCAATTCGCCTGCTGCAATCTTCGGCAGGAACTTTTGCCGCTGTTCCTCGGACCCGTGCCGGACAAGGGTATTCATGTTGTACATCTGGCCGTGACAGGCGCCGGAATTGCCGCCCGCGCGGTTGATCTCTTCCATGATCACCGAAGCCTCGGCCAGACCCAGCCCCGAACCGCCGTATTCCTCAGGGATCAATGCCGCCATCCACCCCTCGCGAGTCAGGGCATCGACGAAGGCCTCGGGGTACGCTTTTTCCTCATCCACCTTCCGGTGATATTCGGCCGGAAACTGCGCGCAGAGCGCCCGAACGCCATCGCGGATGTCTTCATAGTCGTCGGAAAGGAAGTTCATGCGCGGGGTCTCCTGCGGGCAATTTGCTTTGGCTGAAGTTTAACGCCCGGCGTGACATTGAACAAATATATGTTTTAGATGCCATGCATACATTTTCAATATGACAAGGGTTGGCTCATGGACCTCCGTCAGATGCGCTATTTCCTCGCGATCGCCGAGGCTGGCTCGATCACTCGTGCCGCAGAGCATTTGGGTGTCGCGCAGCCGGCATTGTCCCTGCACGTTAAGACCATGGAAGAGGCGCTTGAAACCCAACTCCTGATCCGCAGCAAATCCGGCGTTACCCCGACTGAGGCCGGGCGTCTTCTGATGCAGCGGGCGCGTACCATCCTCGACGATCTGGCCCGGACAGAGGACGATATTCGCACTCTGGATGCCGATCCGATGGGCGAGGTGCGCATCGGCCTGCCGGGCACGATCAGCAACATCATTGCCTTGCCACTGATTGCCGCCGCCCGCGACCGTTACCCAAGGATTCGCCTGAACATCACCGAAGCAATGAGCGGATTCATAGCCGACTGGCTGGAGGACGGGCAGGTCGATCTGGCGGTGCTGTATGAACCCTCCCGCCCTCCGGGCATCGCGTCTCATCAGCTTTTGGAAGAAGAGCTTGTGGTCCTGTGGTCTGCTCAGACCGAAGCCCCGGAAATTATATCGCTCGCGGATATGCTTGATGTGCCGCTGATATTGCCTAGCGGCCCGCACGGACTGCGCGCGCTGGTGGAGCAGGCCTTTGTCACGTTAGGGAACAGGCCAAAAGTCGTCATGGAGATTGACAGCTATGCCAACATCAAGCGGCTTGTGGCCGCGGGCTATGGTGGGTCGATCCTTCCACTTCATTCGGTTCTGCCCGAAACTCTCGATGGTACGCTGGTTATCAGCCGAATAGCCGCACCCGGTTTGAAACGTGGCGCCTGGCTTGCGCATCCCGCAGGGCGCCCCGCCACCCGCGCGAAAGAAGCCGTACTGGAATTGACGGTCGAGGTCGTCAAGGCCTTGCTTGAAAGCGGAACGTGGGCCGGGGCGCAGCGCAGCACGAGGCCGGTCAAGAGGCCCCGGTCGTAGGTGCGGATTTCCCATTGGCAAACGCTGAGTGACGCTGAGCGCTGCGCACGTCAAATGTCTGCGACGATCTCTCCCTTCATCTCCCCGGTCATCCGGGTTTGATCCTCTTTGTGGACCGATTTGCGAACTTCGTCGATCTTCAATTCGGCGGCGTCTCTTGTGGCTTTATCGGGCCATTCGGTGATTGCCGCGCTTGTCCGATCACTTGTGCGGATCACTGTAACGCGGCTTGCCCCCAAATTTTTCAATGCGGGAAGACGTTTTTCCTCAATCGCGCGCAGGGCCAAGCCATAGTCGGCCCCGTCTGCAATTTCCCATGTGGTGATTGTGATATAGCGCATAACTCCCTCCATCCTTAATCAGCGCAGTATACCATAAAAGCGTCTCGACCTGACCGTCGAATGGGGGGCCTGCGACAAGGGTCGTCCCGGAGGCCTGATAGCCCGCGCAGGTTACCTTGCCTCGCGCCGCTCAATACCAGCCATCCAGCATCGACGCCTTCTTGATGGCGATATAGTCACGCAGCGCTTCGTCAGTAGCCTCGTCCATCGGCGGCGCCTCATAGGTGTTGAGGATCTCCTTCCATCGCCGGTTGGCGCGCTGCGCGGAGTCGATGCCGCCCTGATCCATCCATGTCTCGAACGGCTGATCGTCATTCAGCGCGCTGTCCCAATAGGCGGTCTGATAATGGCGCAGGGTGTGATCGGTGCCAAACAGATGTTCGCCCGGCCCGTTCTGCGCGAGGGCGTCAAAGCCAAGCGTATCGTCACTCACCTCGACCCCTTTCATATAGGCATGCAAGGCCCCGGCCATGTCGCAATCCATCACGAATTTCTCGTAGGACATCGACAACAGCCCGTCGAGAAAACCGGCCGAATGCAGGATGAAATTGGCCCCGCCCTGGATGGCCGACATCATCGACATCATGGATTGCTGCATCGCCTGTCCGTCGGGCTGTTTGGACGTGCTGAAATTACCGGCACAGCGCAGCGGCAGGTTCAGACGCCGCGCAAGCTGCCCCATGACAAGCGAGCCAAGCGCCGGTTCGGGCGTACCGAATGTGGGGCTGCCGGTGCGCAGGGACATCGACGACAGGAAGCCGGCCAGAACGGCAGGGGCGCCGGGACGCACGAGTTGGGTCAAGGCACAGGAGGACATGGATTCAGCCAGGCATTGCGCCACCGATCCCGCCATGGTCAGCGGCGACACCGCCCCGCCCAAAAGGAACGGCAGGTGAATCGAGGCCTGCCCGGCCTCGGCATAGGTTCGGATGCCTTGAGTCGTGACCCCATCAAGCACCAGGGGCGACGTCGTGTTGAAGTTGCCCATGATCACACAGTTTTCATCAACGAAATCCGCACCGAACAGGATGCGGCACATGTCGATGCTGTCGGCGGCGCGTTCCGGCGCGGTGATAGACCCCAGAAAGGCGCGATCGGAATAGCGCATATGGGCATAAACCATGTCCAGATGGCGCTTGTTCACCGGCACATCGGTCGGCTCGCAGATCGTGCCGCCGGAATGGTGCAGCCAGGGCGAAGATTGCGCCAGTTTCACCAGGTTCTCGAAATCGGCAATCGTGCCGTAGCGGCGGCCGTTGTCCAGATCCATCACGAAGGGCGAGCCGTAGGAAGGCGCAAACACCGTGGCATCTCCGCCGATTTCGACGGTGTTGGCCGGGTTGCGGGCATGTTGGGTGAAGCGGCCGGGTGCGGTCCTGAGTATCTCGCGCAGCATCCCCGGTTCGAACCGCACATTCCAGGCTTCGGCGGATATCTCTGTGACATCCGCCCCCGCCTCGCGATAGAGCCGCACCGCTTCCGGGTCTTCGCGCATTTCAATGCCGATCTCGGCCAATATGCGGTCTGCCGTGGCCTCGATCCGCGTCAGCGCCTCGTCGCCAAGCAAATCATAGGTTGGAATGCCGCGTGTGATGAAAGGAACACGCAGATGCAGGTTTTGGCCAGGCTCGGCACTGCGCGTCATCTGCGAGCGTCCCCGGCGCGTACGGCGGGCCGCAGGTGCGTCTTTGAGAGTGTCCATCAACGTGTTCCTTTCATGAAGCGAGCCGAGGCTTGTCAGCTGGCCTTTTGTTGCAGGTGGGGATAGCTTGCCTGGAAGCGCCCGAACTTGTGCGCGCCGCAAGTGACCGGCTCATAGCGAGCCGGATTATCGGCGTTCACACAGCTTTCGAGCGGCGCAAAAACGGCGTCATAGTCGGCATCTATGAAAAACGGGATCGAATACCGCTCGCGGCCCGATGTGTTGACCACACGATGCAGGTTGGCGAGGTAGAGATCGTTCGTCAGCTTTTGGATCAGATCGCCGATATTGATGACAAAGGTTCCGGGGATCGGGGTTCCTTCGATCCATTTGCCCTCGCGGTTCATCACTTGCAGGCCGCCGACGTTGTCCTGGGCGAGAATGGTCAGGTTGCCATAGTCGGTATGCGCCCCGATCCCCATCGTGCTTTCGTCGATCCTGCCGGTTTGCGGCGGGTAATGCAGAAGGCGCTGAATGCTGATCGGGGCTTTCATCGACGCTTCAAAGTAATCTGGTGCAAGGTCCAGCGAGAGGGCGACGCCACGCAAAAGCTGAAACGAGAGCGCCTTCATGGCGTCGTGATAGCCATAGACGGCATCGCGAAATGCGGGCAATTGGCCAGGCCATTGGTTGGCGCCGAAGAATGGCGTTGCCGAGGGGGGGCCTTCCGGGCCAATGTCGAAACACTCTTTGAGATCCCTGGTTTTCGTCGGGTCGGTGTTTTCGCCGAAAACCTCGATATAGCCGCGCAATGCGGTGCCGGAGTTGCCCACATGCAGTTTCAGCTTCTCTGCCAGCGGCAAAGCGAAAAACGCGCGCGTCTGATCAAAGGCCGCGTCGACCGTTTCCTGCGCCACGTTGTGGTTCCTGACATACATGAAGCCCGCGTTGGCAAAGGCCCAACGGATGTCTTTCGCGACCTTTTGGGGATCGCTGCCATCAAGAAGCGGGGCAATATCGACGATCGGAATTCGATCAAAAGACTGGCGTTCGGCACGCAATGCATCGTCCAGCTTCGCGATGTCTGAGGTGGTCATGGGGTCTGTCCTGTTGGCTGTTCGCAATGGCGGACATCCTTTTCGGATTTGCAGATTTCGGCAATTGCACTAAATTTCATCTTAGATTACTTTATCTAAGCCAAATGCTTCCCAAGACTTCCTGAAAGTCATGCAAGCAAGCCTATAACATCCTTCGAGAGTGAGACCAGTTTGGCTAAACGCCCCTATGACCTGCCCCCGATGAGCGCGCTTGTCGCCTTTGAAGCCGCCGCGCGGCATGTTGGATTCAAGGCCGCCTCGCATGAGCTTAACGTGACGCCTGCGGCCATCAGCCACCAGATCAAAGCACTGGAAAGCGAGCTGCGGTGTTCGCTGTTTCACCGTCATCACCGCGGCGTCGAACTGACTGAAACGGGCGCCTACCTGCTTGTTGCCCTACAGCGCGGGTTTGAAGCCATGGGCGAGGCGGTTGACCAGCTCAGGGCGCGATCGCGCACGGCCTCGGTGACAATCCAGGCGACGACAGCGGTCAGCTCGCTTTGGCTCACGCCCAAGCTGGCGCAGTTCTGGAAATCGCATGCGGATGTTTCCGTAGCCCAAATCGTCAACGACACGGTTGTCGCCCCGCAAGAATGTGACCTGAGCATCCACTATGGCGACATGTCCCAGGATAGCGGCACTTGCAGCGTTTTGTTTCACGATCATGTTCAGGCCCTGGGCAGCCCGGCTTTTGCCGAGACTTACCGGATCGAGACGGCCGAAGATCTTGCGCAGCTGCCGCTTATACAGTTCGAGTCGAATGTCACCGGCTGGCTCGATTGGCGCGATTGGTTCGGCGCGCTAGGGTACTCGGGAAAGCTCAGGATCGGTCATAGGGTCAACAACTATGTGATCGCGCTTCAGGCGGCACAAGACGATATGGGGGCGGTTCTGGGCTGGGCCGGTCTGACACGGCTGTATCTGGAAACGGGCCGCCTTGTGCCGCTTTTGCCAGACCGGATGGAGACGGTCGAAGATTTCTACGTCAAACTGCACCCTCACGCATCAGAGCGGGCGCGGCTGGTTTACGACTGGCTGGTTTCGTCGTCCTGAAAGGCACCGCAGCCGTTTCTTTCGCCAACCGGCCATCTGTTCAGATCAGATCGAGCGGTTCAGTCGAATTGGGCAGATCATCGGTTGGCAAAGCGGTTCCGACACCGCAAAATGGTTTGGGACAACTGGCGAGGCACCGTTCGCATAGCAAGCCGTCGAAGAACAGAAATATGAAAGACCGGGAGCACAAAGCGACCATGCAACAAGCCAGATCCTCCAGCAAACGCACTGCCGTTCGCGATGTACACAGCACCGCCATCGCAGCGGATCTGGAAACCGAGATCGTGACCGGCGTGATCGGTGCGGGATCGCGGCTTGACGAGCAATCCCTGACTCAAAGGTTTGGCGTATCACGCACCCCGGTGCGCGAGGCGCTGCATATTCTGGTCGCCCGGTCGCTTGCCGAGCGTTTGCCCTATCGCGGTGTGGTCGTGGCCGATATCACTCGGGAAAGGATCGAACAAATGTTCGAAGCCATGGGCGAGGTCGAAGCGCTTTGCGGTCGTTTTGCCGCCGAACGGATGACGATCGGGGAACGCGGTCGGCTGGATGAATTGCACAAGCACATGTCCGATATCGCAACGAACGGCACCTCGGCTGACTACGAAGCCGCCAATACAGACTTTCATGCGATGATCTACGCCGGAACACGCAATGAAGACATCGAAGGGCTGGCCGACACGCTGCGGCTAAAGCTGGCGCCGTTCCGGAAAACACAACTCCAATCGCCCGACCGGATGGCCCGGTCGAACGAAGAGCATACGGCCATTGTCTCTGCCATTCTCGAAAAGAACACCAAGGCTGCTGAACGCGCTCTGCGTCGTCACCTCGTCAGGGCCGCGCGGGAGGTCTTGTCGCGCATGAAGTGATCCGGTCGCGGTATTGCCGATTAGCCGAAGGCAGACGTCAGCATTCTGATCGCGGTGATGAACAGAAAGAATGCGAAGGCCCGCTTGATCCATTTTGTATCAACCGAATGGGCAATCCGCGCGCCAACCGGGGCGAAGCCCACGGTAAATGGCAGGATAACCAGAGCGGCGGCGATATTGACATAGCCCAAAGACAGCGGCGGGCGCCCCTCGACCCCCAAGCCCGACAGGACAAAACCGATCACGGCGGGGACCGCGATCACCACGCCAAAGGCCGATGCTGTCCCGACGGCGCGCCGGATCTCGACTGAAAAGGCCGATAGAATCGGCACAGACAGGGTGCCGCCGCCAATCCCCATCAGCGATGAAAACAGCCCGGTCACTCCGGAAATGGCGATATGGGCAATTCGGCTTTCAGGTAAGTCGTCGCTCAGGACCAGCGGTTTCGGCCGTGCCATGTTCGCCGCGACCAACAGGGCGATAATACCGAAAATCGCCTTCAGCTCATCAGCGCCTATATAGCGTGAAACCAACCCGCCAGACAGCGCACCCAGCATCATCGCCGGTGCCCAGAGCCGCAATAGCTTGAGATCTATCGCGCCACGTTTGTTATGTGCCCACGCCGAGGACATAGAGGTGAACATGATGGTGGAAAGCGAAGTCGCTACCGCCATGTGCATGAATATCCCTGACGGAAAATCGCTTAGCGACAGCATCCAGAACAGCATCGGCACCAGAACGATGCCACCACCGACGCCCAGAAGCCCGGCCATGATGCCCGCGAAGATCGCCGACAGGATTACGGTGCCGAGCAGGAACCCCAGTTCCATGATTGTGAAATCGGTCATGTTTGATATTTTCTCAGTCCGTGATCGCCGCGCCATCCGAGCGCGGATCAGTTGCAGCCTCAATCAGGCCCGAAGGATGGCGCACCACCGCACCAGCATGACCGGCGAGATCGGAATAGGCGTCGATCAGTTCGACATCGTGCCCGGCCTGCCTTAGTCGCGTGACCAAATCCGCATCAAAGCGATTTTCCAGTTTCAAGGTCGTCGTGTCCTGCCCCCAGGTCTTGCCCAGTAGCCAGCGCGGCGCGGTGACTGCCGCCTGAAGGTCCATGCCGAACTGGACATAGCGGGAAAATACCGCCGATTGTGTCTGCGGCTGGCCTTCGCCCCCCATGGTGCCATAAGCCATTACCCGCCCGTCTTTCAGATCGGCCATGGCGGGATTCAGCGTATGGAAGGGGCGCTTGCCCGGAGCCAGTTGATTGGGCCCCGGCAACAGCGAGAACCCGGCCCCACGGTTTTGAAAGAACACCCCGGTTTCCGGGCAGGTCAGGCCCGATCCGAATTCCCAGAACACCGACTGAATGAAGCTGACGACGGTGCCATCGCTGTCGCAGGCCCCCATCCAGATCGTGTCGCCCTGTTTCGGCTCATAGGGCCAGGGCAGCGCCTTTTCGCGATCGATCCGGGCCGACATCGCATCCAGTTCGCCGGATTTCAGCCAGTCCTGCGCCGGAACCTTCATGTGGGTGCGGTCGCCCAATTCGGCATTGCGCCGGATGAAGGCCTGTTTCGTCGCTTCGATCAGGCCATGGACATGATCGAAACCTTCCCCCGCGGTCACGCCCAGCCGATCGAACAGGCCGATTATCATCAGCGATGCCACGCCCTGCGTCGGGGCCACCATATTGTAAAGCCGCCCGTGGGAGGTTTCGACGTCCAGCGGCGTCACGCGTTCGGCGGCATAGGCGGCAAAGTCTTGCGCGCGCAGCGGGCTGCCGTTGGCCTTGAGGTAGGCGCCGTGGGTATCGGCCAAGGCCCCCTCATAGAAGGCCCCGAGCCCGTTTTCGACAAGGTGCCGCAGGGTACGGCCAAGCGCCTCTTGCCGCATAAGCGCACCGGGCGCGGGTATGTTGCCGTCCAGAAGGAAGGTTTCGGCGAACCCCGGCACATCACGCAGCCCGTCCAGTTTCTCTTCGGTCGTGCGCGACTGGTTTCCGGTCACGGCAATGCCGTTTTCCGCATAGGCAATGGCCGGAGCCAGCAACCGGTCCAGCGGCAGCCTGGTGTCGTAAAGGTCGAGTGCCGCCTGCCAACCGCCGATGGTGCCCGGCACGGTCAGCGCGGCCAGTCCGCCACGCGCGGGGATCGCGTCGGCATGGCCCTGTTCGGCATACCATTCAGGGGTGGCAAGAGCTGCCGCCTGGCCGCCTGCAAAGATGCCCGCCGGGGCTTCGCCCTTGCGCTTGATCAACCAGAAGCCGTCGCCGCCGATCCCGTTCATATGGGGATAGACCACTGCGATTGCCGCCGCGGCGGCAACCATCGCCTCGACCGCCGTGCCGCCATCGCGCAGGACATCCCTGCCCACCTGAGCGGCGTGACGATGCGGCGCCGTTACCGCGCCTTCAAATCCCAATGCTGCATGTAGCATGTCTTACCATCCGATTGCTTGAGGCAGCCATGTGGCCAGCCCGGGGAAGAAATATACCAGGCTCAGCCCGATCAGCTGAATCCCGATGAAGGGCAGCACGCCCTTGTAAATGTCCGAGGTCTTCACCGTCGGCGGGGCAACGCCCTTCAGAAAAAACAGCGCCCACCCAAAGGGCGGCGTCAGGAACGAGGTCTGGAGGTTCATCGCCACGAGAATGGCAATCCACGCCATGTCGGCGCCCGATTGCAGGAAAATCGGCAGGAACAGCGGCAGTGCGATATAGGAAATCTCGATCCATTCCAGAAAGAACCCGAGTACGAAAAGCAGCAGCATGAGGAAGAAGATCTGCCCTTCCATCCCGCCGGGCACCCCGGAAAACGCCGACTGCACCAGATGTTCACCACCCAGCCCGCGGAAGGCCAGCCCGAAGGGCTGTGCGAAGATCAGGATAAGGAAGACCATGGCCGAGGTCACGAAAGCCCCGCGCACAGCCATTTTCAGGATGCTGAAGTTCAGCCGCCGCGCCAGCAGAGCCAGCAGGATCGAACCGAACGCGCCCATCGAGGCCGCCTCGGTCGGAGCAGCGACGCCACCGATGATTGATCCCAGCACCAGCACGATCAGCGCAATCGGCGGCAGCACCACCTTGATCAACTTCGCCGCCAATTCGCCGCGCGGCATCGCTTCGCGTTCGACCAGCGGGATGGCCGGCAGGGTATTGGGTGACACAAACCCCAGGATCAGCACATAAGCCACGAACAACCCCGACAGCAGCAGGCCGGGAAACAGCGCGGCCGCGAACAGCGTGCCGACGCTTTCCCCCATAATGTCCGCCAGCAGGATCAGCACCAGACTGGGCGGTATGATCTGCCCCAGCGTACCCGATGCGCAGATCACCCCCGAGGCCACGCCGACGTTATAGCCCCGGTTCAGAACCGGCCCGAGGGCGATCAGCCCCATCGTCACCACGGTGGCCCCCACAACACCCGATGCAGCCCCCATCAGCACACCCACCAGGATAATGGCCAGGGCCATGCCTCCGCGAAGCCCGCCCATGGCAAAGCCTATGACGTCCAGCAGATCCTCGGCTATTCGTGATTTTTCCAGCATGATGCCCATGAATATGAACAACGGCAATGCCAGCAGTGTGTAATTGGTTACCACCCCGAAAATGCGCGCGGGCATCAGCGTGAAAAGCATCGAGCCGAAGCCCATGTAACCAAACGCAAAGCCGGTCACGCCAAGGCACACAGCCACCGGCACGCCGGCCAACAGCATCATGAAAAACGCTCCGATCATGCAGAGCGCGAGAATTTCGGTATAGGGCACTTTATTATTCCTGTTTGCGCGGGAAAGGCTGTAGCAGTTTCTGCGCGGCCTCACCCGTCATCGCGACTGCCTGAACGGACAGCAGCATGAAGGCCACCGGCATCGTCCCCTTGAGCAGATATCGATATCCCAGCCCACCGGGATCGGGGGACCCTTCGTTGATGGCATAGCTCGATTGAACATAGGCGATGCAAAGATACGCAATGATCAGAGCGACCGCACACAGCAATATGTTCGACACCAGATCAACCTGGGCCTGAGCACGCCGATTCATCGACCCATAGAAAATATCGACCCGCACTTCTCCGCCATGGTTCAGACCATAGGCCATGCCGAACAGGGCGGTGACGGCCATGATGTGCCACTCGGCTTCCTGCAGGCCGACGGTGCCGTAGGAAAACAGATATCGGGACAACACATTGAAGGCGACGACCAGCACCAGCGCCAGGGCACTCCACGCGGCGATCTGGCCGGTGTGGCGGACGAGGCCCGAGGCCCCGTCCGCAACGGTTTTGATCACGCCGGACATCAGATGCTGTAAAGCGGCTTTTCGGAAACCGCCGCCCAGCTGGAATGTTCGGCCTTGAATGCCATGAAGGCATCGTGAACCTTCTGCGTGGCCGGATCACCGGCGGCGAACTCTGCCAGCACCTTATCGGTGACAGCTTTCAGTTCGGCGACCACGGCGTCAGGCAGGGTACTGGCAATGACGCCTTCGTTTTCCACCAGGTCCTTCAGCGCCGCGGCGTTGTTCGCCTCACACCAGGTGTGGCTTTCCAGATTACAGGCCATAGCCGCCGATTTCACGATCGCCTGCAAGTCGGCTGGAAGGCTTGCCCATGCCGCCTTGTTCATCAGCAGTTCAGTGACATTGGACGGTTCGTGCCACCCGGTGGTATAGTAATACTTTGCTGCGTTCTGTAGGCCGAGACGACGGTCCTGATAGGGGCCGACGAATTCGGCCGCATCGATCACGCCGCGTTCGAGTGCCGGGAAGATTTCGCCGCCCGGCAACAGTTTCACATCGACGCCAAGCGCTGCGTAGACCTTACCGGCAAGCCCCGGAATACGCATCTTGAGGTCCTTGAAATCGGCCACGCTTTCGATCGGGTTTCGGAACCAGCCGGTCATCTGGACGCCGGTATTCCCCATCGGAAGGGCCTTGAGCCCCAGCGGATCGTAAAGCTCGTCCCACAATTCCATACCGCCGCCATGGTACAGCCAGGCGTTCATGCCCTGAAAGTTCATGCCGAAGGGAACGGTGGTGAAATACTGCGCAGCAGGGATTTTTCCGGCCCAGAAATAGGCGTTGGCCGCGTTCATTTCCACCGCACCGCCGCGAACCGCATCGAAACCTTCAAGCGCGGGGATCAGCTCACCGGCGGCGAAGTGTTGAATGTTCAGGCGGCCGTCCGACATTTCGGCGACTTTCTTGCAGAAATCGGTCGGGCTGCCGGGGCCTTCGACATAGAAGGGCGAGCCGGGCCCATAGGCGTTTGTCATTTTCCAGTTAAAGCTTGTTTGGGCACTGGCGATGCTGGGTGCTGCGAGGGGCGCGGCGACAAGCGTTGTCGAGGCAGCAAGGAACTTGCGTCTGTCCATTGTCATTTCCTTCATGATCGGTTGCGGATACGGCGACCATGAAGAGATCTTGCACCGACACCATACTCACCCCGGATTGAAAATGCTGCGCGCGCATCTTTGTATACAAAATGGACGTACGACAGGTGTATTGTCTACAAACTAAGCGGTGGGTGAATCCAAGGTAATGTACTGCAGTCCACTCCAAAGCGACGATTCTCGGGTTTACATCTTCAAGACGGATGACAGTAGCTTTGCGGCCAAAGTATTAGACGTTGCCGGTTGGCATCCGACATATTCCGCCCCCTCGAACACGCCGACAATCCGGTCAAATGGAAAGATTTGTTTCCGCAAGGGCAAGGCTTCGTCGCTTGAACTGACACAAAATTCAGCCTGCCCGGTATTGTTTCGCGCACCCCGACAATTGGCGGAAAGTGTTGAATTTGGGCGAAAATAAGGCATCATAATGTCAGGAATTCGTCATGTCCTCTCCGTTGAACGCACAGCCATGGGGGAAGGTAAATTGTATTTTATTTTGAGAAAGACATCCGGTGTCCGGGCGCCGCTCGTCACCACAAAATCAACCCGCGCGCCTCGTCCTGACCTGCGCGACATTAATATTTCGGGGTGTGAATATGAGCACTGAAATGGCCCGCCAAGGACGCCTTCGCGCCCTTCAGTTTGTGAATTCAGACAGGATACTCGTTCACGCAGCGCGAAAGTGCGATGATATAGTAATGCCTCCAAAACTCAGTATTGATGCGCATTTGCTGACCGAGTTGCATTATGGGGTGCACGTCAAACAGATAATGAATGAAACGGGATGGTCTTCGTCCAGGGTGATGGAGCAACTCTATAAAGCGGCAAAGAGGGCCGGCCTGGGGATCGAACGGCGGAAAGGTGTGCTGCATCTGGTTCATCCGAGCGACATCGCGGACAAAGTCAGAGAGCGCTTTGCCGACGATTGCGGAGAACTGCGCATGCTTGACAACGTGATGCCGCTATTACAGCCGCGGAGGTCTCTGGGGGCAAGTGCCTGAGGTAGAGGCGTGTATTGGACACGCCGCTTCTCGCGGGACATCTCCTGTCCTCTCCGCTTTCGACGGAAGATCGGGGCTAGGGTCTGATTTGGTTGGTTGTGTTTTGCGCCGGGCGCCCTTGGCACCCGGCGTTTTCAGTTGGTGCTGTTTTGGGCAAGGGCGGGGGCGGGCCTGCGCTTTGGCCGGTCAGGGGTCTGCGCGAGCCGGGGTCTGCGCGAGCCGGAGGGGGCACGGGTCAGTGCGGTCTCCACGTGGTGCCAGGTCTGTTGTTTGTCTGCATAAAAAAAGCCGCCCTTTGGGGGGCGGCGTTTTTTGGGTCATCGTTTAGAGAGATACGTTATTGCCGGAGGTTTTTACCAGGTTTGGCAGTGACCTACTCTCCCACGTCTTAAGACGCAGTACCATTGGCGCGACAGCGCTTAACGGCCGGGTTCGGGATGGGACCGGGTGTTTCGCTTGTGCTATGACCACCAAACCGGGAAAAAACCTCTGACGTCCAAGTCAAGTCATCTAATGATGTGTATGCTTTTGCTCTGGTCCGTAACAGTCTGGCTATTACTGGATCAAATCAAGCCTATCGAGCAATTAGTACCAGTCAACTGAACGCATTACTGCGCTTACATCTCTGGCCTATCGACGTGGTGGTCTACCACGGCTCTCAGGGATACCTTGTTTTGAGGGGGGCTTCCCGCTTAGATGCCTTCAGCGGTTA